>CAVOCR010000118.1:0-6320 GCA_963694245.1 Myxococcota bacterium | reverse complement strand
ACCAGCCCAGCGCGGCGAGCCAGAAGCACCCCATCAAGGCGTTCAAATGGCTGGCGAGGAGCACGGGCGTGGCATCGGTTCCCGTGGTTCCGGTTCCAAAGGAAAGACCGACGAGGATGCCCGTGAGCCCGCCGACGAAGAAGAGTGCAGCACCGGCGAGTGCGAGGCGCTTTTGCCAGTATGGAATCATGTCGTTCATGGGGCTCCTGTGCATGGGGGGGCGGTGTGATTCAAGACGACTTTTCCGAATTGAGCGCCCCGTTGAAGGTGATCGAAGGCGGCTCCGCCTTCCGACAAGGAGAATACGCGGTCCACGATGGGATGGATCGAATGGTGGTTCACAAACTCCAGCATTTTACTGAAATCGCAGGGGGATCCCATGGTGGACGCCAGAATCGACACCTGCTTGTAGAAGAGGTGCTGGGGGAGGATTGAGGGCCATTTTCCCCGCGTCCCTCCGTAGAAGGCCAGGCGACCTGCGGGGGCGAGGAGGCGGAGAAGGCTTCCGAACCCGTCCCCTCCGGCGCTGTCGATGATGACATCAAAGAGGCCCTTCACCGTTCGGTGCCACTCGGGGGCGGTGTAGAGGTGGCCTCCGGAGGCTCCGAGCTCGATCGCACGTGCAATCTTGGATTCGCTGCTGCTCGTGACCCAGACCTCGGCCCCCGCGGCGATCGCGAACTGCATCGCGAAGAGCGCGACGCCTCCTCCGACACCGGAGATGAGCACCCGTTCTCCGGATTGCAGTCTGGCCCGGGTCATGAGGGCACGCCATGCCGTGAGCGCCCCGAGCGGAAGTGCGGCGGCTTCTGAGTCGCTGAGGTGCGAGGGAGCCGGATGGAGATTCTCGGTGGGGACCGCGATGTACTCGGCAAATGTTCCGTTCCGGGGAAGTCCCAGGATCTCATGTTCAGGAGACTGGGTCGCTTCGTCCGGTCCCCAGCCGATGCCAGGGTTCAGCAGGACGCGGGTGCCCTGAAGCGCTTCGGGTCCGCTCTCGACGACTCCCACTCCGTCGCTCCCGAGGATGATGGGATGTCGGATTCCCGGATATTGTCCCTGCCAGATCCAGACGTCCCGATGGTTGAGAGCGGAGGCCGTGAGCCGGACGAGGGCTTCTCCCTCTGCGACCTGCGGTGCCGCGTGTTCACGTGGAGTCGGAGGCTGGCCTGTCGCTTCCAGAACGAGCGCACGCATGGGGATCTCCTGGTTCGGAATCCACCCAGTGTCGCGGGGTATCGGGGAGGGGTCAACCCGCTCACGCCAGAGAGACGCGGGGTCGCCGGGGAAAACAATCGGAGAGGTCGGAAACTGCGGGGATCAAGCGCCCTGGGGCGTTACTTGATCTCCTTGTGCACCGTGTGGCGTCGGAGGAAGGGATTGTACTTCTTCTTCTCCATACGTCCGGGGGTGTTTCGCTTGTTCTTGGTCGTCGTGTATCGGCTCGGCGGTTTGCCAAGCCCACGGGCTTCCGTGCATTCCAGCGTGATGATGACTCGAGCAGACTTGGCCATGACTTCCTCATTTTCCGTGGACTGCGTGAGTCCAGTGTCAGACGGTGCGGTTTAGTTCAAACCCAGATAAAACGCAAACGTTTTCGTACGAGAAACCACGCTTGCTCACGGACATGTCTCAGCGATTGATGCGTTGAATCCGGTAGAGGTGGTCCAGGGCCCGGATGTAGATGGAGGTGTGAGTCGCGAACAGAGAGGAGCGCAGTGGCTCGAGATCGTTGGTTGTCACGCGATTGTAGCCGGCCTCTCCCGGCGTGTAGACATAGGTCATTCCGTCTTCGCTCGTCATGTAGAGGTGGCCGTTTGCGAAGAGAGGGCTGGAGTAGACCTCGATGGGCTTCCGGAGTGTCTCAGCGGTTCGGTAGCGGATGCCTCCGGTCTCGGCGACCATCGCGAGCACCTCTCCATATCGGGTGGTGATGTGAAGGAGTCCAGCATGGGGGGCGGGCGTCCCGTAGTAGCGCGCCTTCGGGAGCTCCACGCTCCAAAGAGGGGAGGATGTCAACGTACCGTCGGAGGCAGGGCTCAGACGGATCGCGCTGGCGCGGCTTTTCCCCTGCGCATTGCCTACAAAGTAGAGCCGATCGCTCTGGATGAGAGGTCCAATGTACCAGAGGGCCGCGCTCGCCTGGAGCACGGGTTTTCCATCCTGGATGTCGAGGACTCTCCCCATGGGTGTGATGACGTAGCCGGCATCTCCGACGCGAATGGTCGCGGGCGTGCCGAAATCGCGATACTCGCCATTCTCCCAGCGTTTCTCGCCTGTCAGTGCGTCAAAGGCGTGCACGTGGCCGATGCCGACGACGAGGACTCCATCCAGGATGCGGGGAGAGGCCGCGTGTCCCGAGTGGTACCCATGCATGTGGGGTGCGGGAACGTCGACATGCACCATCCAGACCCGGGTGCCATCCAGGGTGTGACAGCCCAGGACACCATTGCCAAAGAGTGCGTAGACATGGCCTCCAGAGACCAGGGGAGTTGCCGACGCGTAGCCGACGAATCCCGAGGCATATTGATGGCTGATCTTCTCGGTCTCTGTCACGTGATAGGTGCTCTTGATCCCCTCCAGAGTGGTTCGAGTCTCGTTGAGAGCTCCCATGGCCTTTTCGAGGTTTTGGACCCCCTCCGGGTTGGAGCGTTGGCGCCGCACGTCCCGTTTCAACCGATTGACGGTTTTCTGGCGCGGACCGAGCTCCTCGGTGAGTGCGGGAATCCGACTTGTCTGGGAGAGGCCCTTCTTCAGGGCTTCGCCGGTGAGCGTGTCCAGGAAGTCATGCCGGCGACTCCAGAGGATCTCTCCTGTCGTGGCATCGACGGCGATGAGATCCGAGGGCTCGGAGGTGACGAAGACGCGGTTTCCCAGGACCACGGGCGAGCCATTGGCCCACGAGGGCATGGGGGTTTTCCAGACGATGTTCTGACCGGACTGGGCAGACCATTGAGTGGGAGGGAGGACTCTCTGGAATTCGCCGGTTCCATCGCCTCGCCAACCGATGGGCACGTCTGCCAACACGGGGCCACACCAGGCGCAGAGCAAGAGGAGCGTCAAGAGTGCTTTCATCGCGATGTGTCTCCCTCAGGAAGGTCCCGGGCACACCGGATTCCCACGTCGTCCAGCTTCATCTCGGGAGGGAGGGAACCGCGTGCAGCGGCTCGGAGTTCGAGGGGGTTCTGGTTGGCCCATCCTCCGCCTCTCTGAACCCGTTCTCTGCCCTGAGCCGGGCCCCGGGGATTGGTCTCCGCCTCGTCGGGATAGCCCTCGGGTGCGTGCCAGTCGGCGACCCATTCCCAGACGTTTCCGGACTGGCCGACGATCCGGAAGGGGCTCCTTCCGCGGACATCGGGGGTCGCGATCGTTCCATCATTGATGCATTCGACAACTGCCCTGCGTCTCCGGGAACTCGAGCCGGCCAGTTTGTTCGCGCCTGCTCGGGGGTCGTATCGTCCGCACCGGGGCTCGTCCCCCCACGGAAATCGCCGGCCATCCGTGCCGCGCGCAGCGAACTCCCATTCGGCCTCCGTGGGCAGGCGCCCGCCCACCCACTCGCAATAACGTCGCGCTCCCTCCCAGGAGACGCCGTTGACTGGGTGGTTGATGCGTTCGAGGCGTCCGAGGTTCCAGGAGGCTCCTCCCGATTGGACGTCTTTCGACCGGCAGTACCCCTTTTTGAGGCACAACTGATACTTCTGGACGCTCACGGCTGAGACCATCAGCGAATATTGGGAGAGGGTCACTTTTCGAACGGGGCCTTCATCAGGTTGGGCCACGGGATCGTAGTTTCGTTCGTCAGAGTCCGAAGCCTGGGCTCCCATCCAGAAGCTGCCCCCCGCGATACGCTGGAAACAGGAGTCGTTCTTCTGCTCGTGGCAGAAGGGGTGGAGAAGCATCTGCTGGACCGGGGCCTGGGAGATTGGGGGATTCGGGGCAGTCGCCTTTCTCTGAGCAGGAGGAGCCTGGCGACTGGGTTCGCTCTCCGGTTTCCTGCTGTTGTCTTCGACCGGAGCGGGTTTCAGGGGGGCGGGGTCGGGCGAAGGGCACCCCATCAACAGCGTTGCAGCCAGCAACCCTGCGGTCTGAAGCCACAAGGGGCGGGGGAATGAATGCATGAAGAACACGTTCCGCCTGGGCTCAGAAAACGAGAGAGACCCGATGATTTCTCCCGACTGGGAGGCACTTGTCAACTCCAGAGGAGATGTCCCCCAGTTGAACGCCAGGTGAATGGCGGTTCCGTCGTGTGCGCCAGGCAGCGGATCTCAATGGACGATTGAGTGGGGCTTGTTCGGGGGGGGGGGACGTCGAAAAGATGTGGCGGCGACTTCAGGGCGGAGGATGACTCTCTCCTCGGAGAACAGCCGGTCCAGCTGCATTCCACTCCCACGGAGCCGTCATTTCGATCGTGTGCATCGTCCTCTTCGCACGACGTCGCCACCACAATGGAGGATACTTTAGCGCGGACGTTCCCGGGTTTCACATCGCACTCCTTGAGGACCGTGGATGCGGTGATCTGAACCCGTGAGTGAACGATGCAATGCGCGGTATCCCGAGGTGTAACCAAATGACTCGCGATGCCCCGCGTCATCGCCGCGCCACCGACCCCGAAACCGGAGGGGTCAGGAGTCTGTCCGGGTGGCCTGGGCTCCCATCCAGAAGGTCCCGCCCTCGATGCGCTGAAAGCACGAATCGCCGCGGCGCTCGTGGCAGAAGGGGTGAAGGAAGACCTTCTTCACCACCACGTTCGGCGGGTTCGGCTTCGTCTGCTTCCCCCCGGACTCGCGCCTTTGTTCGCTGTGGCTGTTCGCTCGCGTGCGGCTCCCGAGGTTCGGAGGAAGGACAGGAGGACGCCCCCCCCCCATCGGAAGAGGACGCGTCCTCGGGATACGAAGAGGGGTCATCCCGTGCAGCCTGGTCTCGACAAACGATGGAACCCGGCGATTTCGCCCGAGCCCGGTGCCGTTGCCAACAAGCGTCCTTGAACAAGGTCTTCGTCTCCCGGGGGCGGCTGGAGAGACTCGACGCTGCATCAATCGACGCAGTAGTACCCCATGCCACTGCTGTAGATCCCGCATGCCATGTCCCATTGCGAGCAGTCGAGTTCTTCGAGCATCCCGTCGCGATTGCACCATTGGACGGTGTCTCCGCTGCATATCCCGAGGAAGTCGACGGTTCCGCATTCTTTCGGGATGCAGTGATACCCGAGTTCGGGGGTCAACACCCCGCACAATTGCCCCGCTGCTGCGCAATCTGCCTGCATCGCCACGCTCTCATCGCACCAGCGTGCGACTTCCCCGTCGCATGTCCCGAAGAAGTCGAGGTCTCCGCAGTTCGGGTTCTCGGCGGGGGTGTTGATGGGTTTGGCGAGGGTCGGCGCTTCGTTCGGCGCCTCTTCTGGATCCGAGCCCTCGGGGATCTCCGGGGATTCGGCAGGGGGCGTCGGGGAGAGGGGACCCGTGAGGTCGGTGATCCAGTCGAGGAAGGTGTCGACGCGGGTGTAGTTGTCGACCCCGAGGCAGTTGAGGGCCCCGTTGCTCAGGGTCCCCGCGACGCGGGTGGTTCCGTCCGAGCTGATGACCATGACCGGGCCTCCGGAGTCTCCGAAGCAGACCCCGTGCTTGCCTTCGCCATCGATGCTCAGCGTGCTCTGGTCGAACCAGACGATGGGCTCGGCCGTGAACTCCCGAACCCCGGTGGACCCGTCCTCCTGGAGCCCGTACCCCGCCGCCTCGGCGATGGATCCGATCCAGGCTTCGCTCAGCGTCTCTTCAAAGAGCGGGATGGGCTGCACCTCCGGGAGAACATCGCGGGCGTCCTGGACCAGCTCGACCATCGAGAGGTCTGCCCATGAGTGGTCGTACCACTGCTTCACGCCGACGCATTTGTTGGGATACGCGGGGTTCTCGCCCATGCAGAAGGGGTTCCCCCAGAGGAAGGAGCAATGGGACGCTGTGAGCACCCACCTGGGGGTCACGAGGGTGCCGGTGCATCCACCAAACGTCCCGATGGCCAGCATCTGTTGGGGGCTGAGGTCGACATGCTTGGGCACCGATGTTCCGTAATAGACCTTGCTGGTCGTCACGTTCAGCGAGGCGTCCTCGATCCCAGGGCTGCTCTTCTTCCCGGGATCTTGAAACATCAGCAGCGGGGCATCTCCGCCAAACTGTGTAGATGAGAGAGAGAGGTCGTCTGAGGCGCCTCCCGTACACGAGATCACCAGAATCATGAAACACAGCGATCCAGCGATCGCGATTGTTCGAACCCACAACATCTTCAGCCTCCGCAGGCTCCGAGGAGCCGTTTTTACTTGTATC
>CAVOCR010000117.1:0-6345 GCA_963694245.1 Myxococcota bacterium | reverse complement strand
ACTCAACGAAATCAACGTCGTTCCGCTGGTCGACATCGTGCTCGTGCTCCTCATCATCTTCATGGTCACCGCCCAGTTCCTGGTCAAACCTCCGACCCCTCCTCCGGGGATCGAAGTCGAACTCCCATCAGCAGCCTCGGGAGAAGCCCTCAACGAATCCCTCCTCGCCATCGTGATCAATCGGGAAGGGGCGTACTTTCTGAACGGTGAAGTGAGCTCTCTGGACGCCATCGTGGCACACGTTCAGGAGCGGGATGCTCCGAAACTGGAAGCCATGATCGCCGCAGACAGGGGAATCACACACGGCGTGGTGGTGGAGTTGATGGACCGACTTCGAGTCCTCGGTGTCGAGCGCTTCGGGCTGAACACGAAGCCGCAGGAAATCGAATAGCGTGGCCACACAAAAGCCAGGTTCACGAATCCGTCAAAGCTCCGCGATGGCGCTGGTTCTCTCGCTCATGCTGCATGGAGCCGTCGTCGCCGTTGCGTTCACTCTGAGTCCCGAGATTCTCCCCCCACAACCCGAACCTGAACGCTTCAATCGAGTTCGTGTGGTGCAGGAAAAAGTGGAACTCCCCAAGCCTCCACCGCCCCCAGAACCCGTGAAGGTCGAGCCGCCTCCACCGCCCCCCAAACCCCCGAAGATGCCCCCGAAAAAGCGGAAGAAGCGAGCGCCCAGACCGGTAAAGAAAAAGAGTCCTGAGCCCACGCCCCCGCCTCCCGCGGCACCCGCTCCATTCGTTCTCTCCAACGTCTCGATGGGGGGAGGGATTCAGGTCGCGAAAGGGGAGTCCGATGTCCTCGGAAGTCCTCAGATTCGGCCCACACGCGACAACATTCGCCCGGCACCTGCCCCGGAAGAAGCCCCTGCGGCTCCTCCCCGAATCGTGCCGCCACGAGTCAAATCACGGCCGAAGAAGCCCCAGTTGCCCGAAGGCACTGCGCGCTTGCGACGTACCGTGACGGTGAAATTACAGATACGGGTGAACAGAAAGGGACGGGTCAGTCGAGCCCGTGTGGTGGTCGGGGGCGGAGAACCCTACGACTCGAAATCAAAGGAGTTCGCGCAGGCGGTTCTCTTTCGACCGGCCACGCGCGATGGGGTCCCCATCGAGTACGACATTCCCTGGACGGTCGAATTCAGACCGAACTAGCCAATCCAACGGCGGCGAGCGCCCAGGACCGCGAGCAGGCCGAAGACAACGAGCCCCAGGGCGCCTGTCTGTCCTGGCAGCGGTCGGCATCCGCCATCATCAATCTGAACCGAGCCGCCGCCCGCGGGATCCGGAGAGCCGCAGGTACATGTGGTCACAGTTCCCGGACTGGGCGTTGCGCAGAGCTTGAAGTCAGTCGCGTTGTCCCCCGCATCGATGGAAAGGCCGGTCTCCTCATCCAGACAGCGCGTCAACGACTTGCCTGACTTCGCCTTCTTTGCCGCTTCACCCTCCCCAATGGGCTGGTCGCAGGCGGGGAGCGGGTCGCCCCCATAGACGATCGAATCCAGGACCTCGACATCTCCGGAAGCGTAGAGATACATCAGGGTCAATCCATCGGGACCGTCCTGCAAGTCAGCACTCGGATGCAGGACATCCGCGTATTCCGCATGATCTCCTCCATCCTTGGCGATGAGGAAATAGCCCGTGTCATTGATGGCGCGACCGGGAAGCTCGATGCTCCCATCCAGCTCGCATTGATCGCCGTCCGAACCGCCGTTGTGGCGGAGCAGCACCATGCAGCTGAGGGGCGTTCCGGGGACGCCATGGATCTCGATGAACGCCGCGTCGCCGGTCGATGTCTGGATTTCGTTGATCTTCGGAATCACCGCGGGAAGGCCGTCACACGGAACCGGCTCAATGCCCTCCGGACAGCTGACGTTTTCAATCCCCGGAGAGGGCTGGCCCAGCACAAAGTCGGCTGCGTCATTCTCGGTATCCCAGCAACGAGAAAGGCTCACTCCATTTTCCGGAACCGGCGCGGGATTGCCCGCCCCGACATTCATCGGACAATTGGGAAGCTCTCCCTTCCACATCACGCTGTCCACCGCGATCTCCACATCCATCGAGGTCCGAAAGACCAGCTCCACGGCATCTGGACCCTTCTGGAGGTCCATGGTCACGACCGCGTATCCCTCGTCATCGAGGACCCGACCCACGAGAGGGGTCTCATCCTCAATCTCGCACCCTTCCCCATCGCTCCCACCGTTGCGATTCCGAAGCAGGTAGCAGTCGAGCGGGGTGCCTGGAACTCCTCGAAGCTCCACGAACTCTTCACCCGTCGGTCCCAGCTGCAGCTCATTGATCGTGATCACCGCCGGGATTTCACCACAGATGACGGGCTCGGGACACGTGTTCGGAGCCCCGGGAGTCGGAGAGGGGCACACGACCCAGTCCGCAGCGTTCTCGTTCGTATCCTGTCCATCGATGTACCGACCGAGGCTCGCACCATCCGGATGCTCCGGTGCGAAGGAAGTCCCTTCGTTGGCCTGCGTCTCGCAGGCATCCAGGGAGGCCCCGTAGGTCAGGGTGTCCAGCACCTCTCCCGACTCGGCGTTCACCAGCGTCAACCCATCCGGGCCGTTCTGGAGATCCGCCTTTGAAGACACGAGGTCGATCGTCTCCCCACCGGAATACGCCATCACGAAGAGACCGTCTTCTCCGAAGACCAGCTCCTCTCCCGTCTCGGGATTGGGAGAATTCGCGAACACGATGACACTCGCCGTCGTACAGCTCGTTCCATCGCCTCCATTCGACGCCACCAGCTGCAGACAGGAGAGGGAAGCACCGGGAGGGCCCAGAAGCTCCACAAACGAACCATCCGTGGGCTTGTAGGCCAATTCGTTGATGACCACCTCGCCGAACGTGGGACAGGGCCCTGCCTGAGCGAGCGTGGAAGCCGGGAGGAGAAGAGATGCAAACAAAACAATGCGGAAGATCACGATAGAAGCCCTCTAGAACTTGAAGTCGGCGGTGGCCCGAAGGAGATGCGCGTCGTCAGGAAACGACTCCTTGTGGTCCACCAGGAAATGCGTCATGTAGTCGTATCGGGCGTTCACCCAGAACCATTTGGTGGGTCGAGCGACCACCTGAAGATACCACTCGATCTCGCCTTCGGATGCGCTGGAACGTCGATCAAAGTCCTTTTGCTCGACGCGAAGACGCGAGTTGATCCGCAGCCAGTCCAGGGCCTTGACCCGCGCCTCGAGCGCCGTCACATAGGAGCGCTCAAAATGAGTGTCAAACCAGTCACTGGAGTCCCCATGGAGGTCATTCCCGCTATTGGCGTCCCGAAAGGAAATCTTGCCGTAGAGCGTGATCGCCGTTCGAGGGATGTACTTGACTTGAATCCGCGTGCCCCAGTCGACCTTCATCCCGGCGGCGAGGTCGAAGGGATCCGACTCGCTGACGAGTGATTCGTAATACTCATCGGAGATCGCTCCCGACTCCCATTGCTTTCGCGCGGTTTCGAGAAAGCTCAACTCCGCCGTATCGTAGACGCTGACGCCGTAGTCCTGACCCCGTCCGCCCTCTTCCAGATTCTTGTCGTTGATCTTGACCCAGCTCGCGACCAGCAGCTCGCGCTGAATGCGATAGTCCGTCCGGAAGAAGCCTTCGAGATTCAATTGCTCCGCGCGAAGCTGCTGCCACATGTCGACATACCCACGCAGCTTCCAGTCGCGATTGGGTTTTCCGAGGAGCTGCAGACGCCCGCCGGTCTCATCCCGGGCTCGTCGCCCGAAATACTCATCCGGCTGGGCCCGGCCACGGGAGTGGGGGTTGTCGAAATCCGTTCCGTAATAGCGCCCCTCCACCTCCACATCGACAGCCCCGATTTCTGCGAACATCTTGGAGTAGAACGCCATCGCACCGGTATCCATCGCCGTGAGCTCACTCACCACATCGACAGGACCCGCTCCAAACGCACCATCGAGTCCCGCGGCGTAAAAGCTGTCCCGATCGTTGGGCAACGAGGCGGAATCAGAGAACTCCAGGCGATCATCTCCCACCACAAAGTCGATCCCGGCCCAGTAGCCGGTGAGCCCCAGATGGCTTCGATCCCCGAAATGAATGGACGTGTTTCCACCGGCGATCATCTCCGAATAGACCGAATGAAACGTCTCGTACTGATGGCAGCGATCCTGTTGATCCGGACCACATTTGTAGCCAGCATCCTCGTCATACCATTCATCGTTCGCGTCAATTTCGCCGTCCCCGTCGTAGTCGAAGTCATCCGATGGAAACGAATCGGCGTAGCTGTAATAGGCCTTCGGGGAACCGAACTCATCGTCGAGAGGATCCGCGAGGTCCTCCCCCGGATCGCGGAGGCGGAGTTCATACTGGTAGAGGCGATGTCGCCACCAGGAGGCAAACGCCGTGGCGTTGATCCAGATCTCCGGGGAGAGTTCCAGTCTCTCCAACGAGACAGCGGCTCCAAACATGCCGCGACCTGGCGCCACACGCCCCTTCTCATAATTCGGTTGAACGAGCACATCCGGGTACCAGCCTTCGGGCTGTACCTTTCGGGAGGTGTCGAAGGTCAGGCGCTGACCAAACCCAATCACATAGGAGCCCGCGATCGCGCGGAGGCGCGTCGGGCCGAAGAGCCGCTGATCCGTGGACACATAGAGTTTCTGATTCATCGGAACGAATCGGAACGAACTCTTCTCCGCGATGAAGAAGGGATCGAGTTCTTCAAAGGTCTCGCCCTTGAATTCCGCCGTCTCCTGGAAGGGGACATAGCTGAGCGAGCCCGGATCGGACGCCAGAAGCGCAAGCGCCCCAAACTCGAGCCAGTCATCCGCCTCCATCTGCGTACGGAAGTAGAAGCCCGGCGTCTCGTCGTCCGAGAGGGAATCCATCACCGCGATACGCGCCTTCCCATGCAGAAGAACGGGGGGAGTCACTGGGCGTTGAATTCGAACGAAAGGACGAATCTGATTCAAGATGTCCGGTGTCAATCCCGGCACCTTCTCCAGATCCCGGAGCCCTCCGAAACCCCCGATGGATTCACGTGTCGCGAGAATCGCGTCTGCAAGCCGATACGTCACACCCGGGAGTTCGTAGAGAGCCGCCCGGTCTGCCTCGTTCACACGCACTGGGCGCAGAAGAAGGGCCAGTAGCCGCTCCCCATCATCCTCCGAGATGTCCTCGTTCACCACCAGATCGCGAATGTCCTCCTCGGTTTGAACGAGGACGGGCACATCGTATTGAACTGCGAACGCCTCTCCTCCGAAAGAGACGACCAACAGCGCGATCAACGCGCTCCGAACACGGGTGCCATGCATCATCACTTCGCTTCACTCCAAATACGCTGAAATTCATCCTGAAAATGCGCCGCCAATCCAGGAGACTCCAGTATCATGAGATTCTCGTCGTGTCCCGTGTCCGCGGACCAGGTCCAGTTGAACGAGCCTGTCGCGACCACGTTCGCATCCGCGATGACGAACTTGTGGTGCATCAACGCTCCGTTCCCATCAGCCTTCGCAAACACGCCACCGCTCTCCAGAATCTCGGTCACGTTGTCGCTCTCCTGCTCCAACTCATACACCACCCAGACCTGCACTCCCCGCGCCACCGCCTCTGCCAGCGCCTCGGCGACAGGCTCAAGCGTGAAGGTGTAGACCGCGCACTCCAACGTGTCCTGAGCGCCCTCGATCACCTCGATGACCCGCTCACTGCAACGGGGCTCAGCGCCATCGCAGAAAATGACCTCGATGGATTCTTCGGGAGCGCAGCTCCCAAGCGAAAGCCCTGCCAGAAGACACACGACTCCGAAGAGATGGAGCGAAGAAAAGGATGGGTAGCAGTGTTTCAAGTCGTGTCACTCTATCTGAAGATCCCCCACCCGAACAAGCCGAGCGGAATCCGTTTTCCGGCACCTCTGTGTCGCTCGCTCACTCCGAAGTGGAGCCGCCAGTGCTCATTGCGTCTGCCTGTGCTCGCGCAGCCAGAGCCTCGATGACATCCCGAAGCGCCTCGCCTTCCATGATCTGATCCAATTTGTGGAGCGTGAGCTCGATGCGATGATCCGTGAGCCGGTTCTGAGGGAAATTGTACGTCCGGATCCGCTCGCTTCGATCGCCGCTGCCGACCAGGCTCTTGCGCTCATCACTGCGCTCCTTGTCGAGCCGCGCCTTTTCCATGTCGAACAGGCGACTCCGAAGAATCTTCAAGCCCTTGGCCTTGTTCTTGTGCTGACTCTTCTCATCCTGACAAGTGACCACGAGACCGGTCGCGAGATGCGTGATGCGCACCGCGGAATCCGTCGTGTTGACGCTCTGTCCTCCAGGTCCGGAAGACCGGTAGACATCGAAACGAAGCTCGCTCTCCGAGATCTCCATCTCCAGTT
>CAVOCR010000116.1:0-6375 GCA_963694245.1 Myxococcota bacterium | reverse complement strand
GGTTCCGTGGCCGAGTGCGCCCATGGATGTCGAGACATGTGAGGTGTGGTGACCGAGAGCATCCGAGGGGAGCAAGGTCATGAACACCATGAGTAAACCAGTCCAGCGCATCTCATCCTCCTGAAGGAGACGTTGTGTACCGTGTCGGGACGCTGGGAACAAGGGGATCTCCACACCCTGATATTCTGTCCGATGTTCTGCGCTCCAAACGCGAATAAATGTGTCCCTTCGTACGTGACTTTTGAAAACCCGTCGCCTAGGCTCCGCGCCTGAGCCATCCCGTGGTTCATGGGGCACCACCCACCCAGTTGGAGAGCAGAAATGGAGGAGGCACCGACCATCCTCGACAGTCGCGTCGTCGGGTGTTCCGCTACAGCGGACGCCCCGACCCTGGTCTGTTCCGATACCGCTGAAGATCGCACGATCCTGCACCTCGTCGAGCCGCTCGATCCCGGTGAGTCGGAGACCCTCGTCCACGAGCCCGTCTCCGGAAGCCCTGGTTCCCACGATTCACTCGTGGAACAAAACGTGGTTCTTCGTCGGGAAGAGCGCGTTCGGGCCCGGGGATGCGCCTGGATCATGACGCTCGTATGCTGCGCGGGTCTTCTGGGCCTTCCGTTGCACATGGAGTTCGGGGCCTTCACCGCGTTTGGACTTGCGGTTCTCTTGACGCTTCTCGGGACCTCGCTCTGGGTGATTCACCGAACGCGGCGTTCGGAGGGCTACACGGTCCGCGTATATCGAATCTTTGGGTGGACCGCCTCGTTGTGCTCGGTGCCGATTCAATATGTCCTCGGCGTGTTTTCGCCGGTGCCTGCCGTCATCACGCTCGGGATCTCCATCTTTGGAGGCGGGACGGATCGCCGCCACGCGCTTCTGATCAGCGCTGTGGCGATCGGAGGCTACTTCGTGTGCGCGATGGGTGTCGTGATGGGGGTGATTCCGGATCTCGGGCTCTTTCCCGCGTCCGCGATTCCTTTTTCCGTCCAGCTCTTCAGCGCGTTGACCCTGCCTGCTTTCTTCTGCATGACGCTGTGGATGGCGCGGCTTTCACGCCGCAGCATGCTGGACGCGATCGCACGTTCCCGGGAAGCGACTCGTCTGGCCACGCGTCGTGAAGCCCAGTTCTTTGAGGCGAAGCAGCATCTGGAGTCCGCTCTCAAGGCTTCAGGAGCGGGTCGACCGGGTCGTTGGTCGGGGCAGATGGTGGGAGAATATGAGCTCGATGAGGTCATCGGGCGCGGGGCGATGGCCGAGGTCTATCGAGGACGGCATTTTGACACGGGCGCCGAGGCGGCTGTGAAGATCATGCACGCATCCGTGGCCTGCGATCCCCACGCGCTCTCCCGTTTCGAGCGCGAGGGAGCGCTGGCAGGACGTCCCCCGATGCCCAATGTGGTGGAGGTCTATGAGGCGGCGCGTACGAGCGATACGATCCCCTTCATTGCCATGGAGCTGATGGAAGGACGGGATCTCGCGGCGATTCTACGGGAGCGGGGTCCGCTTCCGGTGGAGGAGGGAATTCTCCTGGCTCGCCAGGTGGGCCTGGGGCTCGCGTCCCTGCACGAGGCGGGCATTCTGCATCGCGACATCAAGCCTCAGAACCTCTTCTGCCAACACAAGGAGGGGTCGGCCGAGCCACGGTGGACCATCCTGGACTTTGGCGTGTGCCGGTTTGAAAATTCGGATGGGACGCTCACCGAGGGAGGCGTGATCGGAACCCCGGGCTATCTCTCACCGGAGCAGGCGCGGGGGGATGCCACCACACCCGCGAGCGATGTCTTCTCCTTTGGTGCCGTGATGTACCGTGCCTTGACCGGCCAGCCCCCATTCTCCGGGAAGAATTTCCCCGAGGTGATTTTTGCCGTGGTGTTTCGTGAACCTGCGGCACCTTCGACGATCCACACCGGTCTCCCGGTTGCGTTGGATGCGGTGCTTCTCAAGGCCCTCCACAAGGACCCCTCCGAACGTCACCAGACTCCTCTTGAGATGGTACGCGAGCTGGAATTGGCGCTCGCATGAACCCGGCGGGCGCGTATTTCCCTTGCCCGTTTTTGGAGAAGTCGAGAGAATCCCCTGACAAGATGGCTGCGGCCCCTTTGCGAGCAGTGAGGCAGACATGAGCGAGCGAAAAGATCAGTTGTTGAGCGTGTTGGCGGATCAGCGTGCCCAGGCCCTTGAACAGCGTCCCTCCCGGGAAGAGGCGGAAGCAGCGGTTCAAATCCTTCTGCGCTGGGCGGGGGACGACCCTCAACGCGAAGGGCTTCTGGGAACCCCGTCCCGGGTGGTTCGGGCGTATGAGGAACACTTCCAGGGTTATTTCCAGGACCCGGTCGCGATGCTCGAGCGGACATTTGAGGAAGTCGAAGGGTACGATGAGATGGTGATTCTCAAGGACATCTCGTTCGAGAGTCATTGCGAGCATCATCTCGCACCCATCATTGGTCGGGCGCATATCGGTTATCTTCCCAATCGCCGGGTCGTCGGAATCAGCAAGCTGGTGCGGACCCTCGAGGTGTTCGCGAAGCGTCTTCAGATTCAGGAGAAGCTCACGAGTCAGATCGCGAACACCATTCAGGATGTACTCCAGCCCAGAGGCGTGGGGGTGGTGCTGGATGCGTCCCACGAGTGCATGACCACTCGTGGAGTGCACAAGCGGGGAGTCTCGATGGTCACGAGCTCCATGTTGGGCGATTTTCGGGAGAACCCCTCGTCCCGAAAGGAATTCCTGGACCTCATCGGTGTCTCGGGGCGCTAGACCTGAGCGGGGTGAATCGCGTTCCAATGGCGCGCGATGTCGATTCTCCGTGTCACCCAGACGTCTGGATGGGATTGAACGTAATCGAGAAATCGAGCGAGCGCGGCGGCCCGGCCCGGACGGCCGCTGATTCGGCAGTGAAGACCGACGGAGAGCATGCGAGGACAGCGCTCTCCTTCCCGATACAGAACGTCGAAGGCGTCCTTCAGGTATGTGAAGAACTGCTCTCCTGAATTGAACCCCTGGGGACTCGCATAGCGCATGTCGTTGGCGTCCAGTGTGTAGGGAACCACCAGATGGGGGCGTCCCCAGTCCCGATCCCAGTAGGGGAGTTCGTCCGAGTAGCTGTCGGCATCGTAGAGGAAGCCGCCTTCTTCCACGACAAGCTTCCGCGTTCGGGGACTTGTACGGCCCTGGTAGAATCCGAGAGGGCGCTCGCCCAGCAGCTCTTTGTGGACCTCGATGGCGCGGAGGATGTGTTCCCGCTCCTGCGCCTCAGGCACATCCTGGTAATCGATCCAGCGATGGCCATGGCTTGCGATTTCATGCCCCGCCTTGAGGAACGCTTCTCCCACGGCAGGGTTTTTCTCGAGCGCACTGGCGACGGCGAAGACCGTCAATGGGAGTTCGCGCTCGGTGAAGAGATCCAGGAGCCTCCACACGCCGACTCGACTTCCGTATTCGTAGATGGACTCCATCGAGAGATGGCGTGCGTTGGGATAGGCCCGCGCCCCGATGATTTCGCTGAGGAACGTTTCGCTGGCGGCGTCTCCTTCGAGCACACAGTTCTCGCCGCCCTCCTCGTAATTGAGGACGAATTGGACGGCGACACGCGCCCCGTTTGGCCATTGGGCGTCTGGCGGGTTGGCGCCGTGTCCCACGAAATCTCGGGTTGGAAGCTGGGTCATGCAAGTCCTCCTGGAGGGGGATCCGTTTCAGTCACACGTTCATTCTCCCTTCCTTGTAACGCCTGCGCAGGTGGAATAAAAGAAGGCTCCACATCCAACGCGTGAGGGCTCCCGATGGCCAAGCTCTATTTCTACTATTCAGCAATGAACGCTGGAAAGAGCACGACGCTTCTCCAGTCTGCCCACAATTACCGCGAACGGGGCATGCACACGCTCCTGTTCACACCGCGAATGGACGATCGTTATGCGGTCGGTGAGATCACGAGTCGCATTGGTCTTCAGGCCGATGCGAATCCATTTGACGCGGATCTGGATCTCTACGCACATGTTGGAAACGAGCAGCGGATCCGGACAGTGGATTGCGTTCTTGTGGATGAGGCCCAGTTCCTGACCGCGAAGCAGGTCCTTCAATTGACCCTCATATGCGACCGGTTGGGTGTTCCCGTTCTCTGTTATGGACTGCGAACCGATTTTCAGGGAGAGCCTTTTGAGGGCAGCAAGTACCTGCTCGCGTGGGCAGAGTCCCTGGTGGAGATCAAGACCGTCTGCCACACGGGAAGAAAGGCGACGATGAATGCTCGAATGGATGAGCACGGGTCGCGGGTTGTCGAGGGTGCGCAGGTGGACATCGGACATCATTATGTCGCCATGAGTCGGAAGGAGTTCGGTCTGGACGAGGTCTCTCCCATCGTCTACGAGATTCCCGAGTTGAGTTCGGATGCGGAGCCGGTGCCGGCTGCGACGGCGCCGATTCCCGACTCCATCGTCTGAGCCTCCCAGCGCTCAGGAACTCAGCAATGGTTTGAGGCATTGCGCCGTGTGGCTCTTCTTCCGTCGGATGATCGTTTCGGGGGGACCTTCGGCCACCACACGCCCTCCTCCTGAGCCGCCATCGGGTCCCATGTCGACGATCCAGTCCGCAGATTTGATCACATCCAGGTTGTGCTCGATCACCACTGCCGTATTGCCTTGATCCACGAGATCATGAAGGACCCGGATCAGCTTGGCGACATCATGAAAGTGGAGGCCAGTCGTCGGCTCATCGAGGACGTAGAGTGTGTGGCCACTGCGAATTCCCGGTCCTTTTCCGAGTTCCGTGGCGAGCTTCACTCGCTGGGCTTCTCCTCCCGAGAGGGTGTTCGCGGGTTGGCCCAGGGTGATGTAATCGAGTCCCACGGAGGAGAGACATCGCGCGAGGCGGGCGATCTTCGGGTGATTTTCGAAGAAAGTGCACGCCTCCTCGATGGTCATCGCCAGAACCTCCGCGATGTTCTTGTCCCGGTAGCGCACTTCCAGGGTCTCCGTATTGAAGCGGGTGCCTTCACAAGATTCACAGATCACGAAGACATCGGGCAGGAAGTGCATCGCGACTTTACGGGTTCCCTGTCCCTTGCAGACTTCGCATCGCCCGCCTTTCACGTTGAAGGAGAAGCGGCCCGCCTTGTATCCACGCATCCGCGCTTCGTTCGTGAGGGCAAAGAGACTCCGGATGTCGTTGAACATGTCGGTGTAGGTGGCCGGGTTGGAGCGGGGCGTACGACCGATGGGGGACTGGTCGACTTCAATGATGCGGTCGATGGCGTCGAGTCCTTCCACCGCATCGTGCTCTCCCGGATGCATGCGGGTTCGTCCGAGGTGCTGCCCTGCTGCTTGAAGGAGGATTCCGTTGACCAGAGTGGATTTTCCCGAGCCGGAGACCCCCGTGACGCAGAGAAGACCTCCGAGGGGAAAGGCCACGTCCACTCCCCGCAGATTGTGCTGTCGTGCGCCTCGGACGATGAGCGCGCGTTCCACGTCCATCTGGCGTCGTTCGCTGGGTCGTGGACACGGCACCGAGAGTGCGCCAGAGAGATATTTCCCTGTCAGGGATTCCGCGCAGTTCTTCAGATCGTCGAGGGTGCCTGTCGCCACGATCTGTCCCCCATGGACTCCGGGGCCTGGGCCGATGTCGATGATGTGATCAGCGGCCCGGATCATCTCTTCGTCATGTTCGACGACGAGGACCGTGTTTCCGATGTCTGCGAGGTGGCGCAGCGTGCGAATCAAGCGGGCATTGTCCCGGGCATGCAGTCCAATCGTGGGTTCGTCGAGGACGTAGGTGGCTCCGACGATCCCGGAACCGACCTGACTCGCCAGTCGGATGCGTTGAGCCTCTCCCCCTGAAAGTGAGCCTGTCTTCCGATCGAGGGAGAGATATTCGAGCCCCACGGAGGAGAGGAATCCGAGGCGCGCCCGGATTTCGACCACGATGGGTTCCGCGATGGTCTTCGCGTTTTCACCGAGGACGAGGCCCTCGATCACGTCGAGAGCCGATTGAATGTCGAGATGACAGAAGTCGCTGATGTTGAAACGCTCTGGCGTCGCTTCCAATCCGTGTTTCTTCCGTCTGGCGAGCAGGGCTTTGGGAAGTGAGGCCCGTGTTTCGAGACCGACGGAGAGCGCTTTGATGTTCAGGCGTGCGCCAGCGCAATGGGTACAGGTGGAAGCGCGCATGAACTGGGGAAGGAATTCACGCGCCCACCGGGAGTCCGTCTCCTGAAACCATTTGCTGAGCTGGGGAATGACGCCCACCCATTCAAAGCCATGCTCGGGAATGTCTTCGGGGGGCGTTCCATGGAGGAGGATTCTTCTGAGATCGTCCGGGAGATCGCCGATTCGCGTGTCCCGAGCCACCATGGCGCCTTCGCAGAATCGTCGGATGTAGCGATT
>CAVOCR010000115.1:0-6394 GCA_963694245.1 Myxococcota bacterium | reverse complement strand
GACTCGATCCCTTCGAGACCATCTACGAAATGATCGACTACCAGAAGATGAACGAGGTCGCGGCCTACGAGGGCTTCCCGACCCGCTATCCCCACTGGCGTTTTGGAATGGAGTACGAACGCCTCAAGAAGAGCTACTCCTGGGGCCTCCACAAGATCTACGAGCTCGTGATCAACAACGACCCCTGCTACGCCTACCTTCTGGAGGGCAACAGCCTCGTGGAGCAGAAGATGGTGATGGCCCATGTGTATGGCCACAGTGACTTCTTCAAGAACAACCTCTGGTTCGCCAACACCCATCGGCGGATGATCGATGAAATGGCCAACCATGGCTCCCGGATCCGCAACTACCGCGCACGCCACGGAGTCGAGGCAGTGGAGGAGTTCCTCGACATCTGTCTGAGTCTGGACAATCTGATCGACCCGCACTCCTCCTTCATTCACCGAGACGGGTCGGGTCCACAGGACATGCCCACGGACGCCGACATCCCCCGGCTCCAGTCGAAAGGCTACATGGACCGCTACGTGAACCCTGTGGAATTCATGGACTCCCAACGCAAACGGATGGAAGAGGAGGCGCTCAAGTCACGCAAGATCCCGGAGAACCCCCAGAAAGATGTGCTGCTCTTCATGCTCGAGCATGCCCCGATGGAGCCCTGGCAGCGCAACATCCTCTCGATCATCCGAGAGGAGGCGTTCTACTTCGCGCCTCAGGCACAGACCAAGATCATGAACGAGGGATGGGCGAGCTACTGGCACTCCAAATTGATGACCGAGCACATCCTCGACGACTCTGAAGTGATCGATTTCGCCAACTGTCACGCAGGAACTGTCGCCATGAACCCCGGGGGGATCAATCCGTACAAACTGGGCATCGAACTCTTTCGAGACATCGAAGAGCGATGGAACACCGGGCGGTTCGGCAAGGAATACGAGCAATGCGACACGATGGTCGAGAAGCTCCATTGGGACCAGAAGCTGGGGAAGGGGCGCGAAAAGATCTTCGAAGTGCGACGCATCTACAATGATGTCACATTTCTGGATGCATTTCTCACCCCTGAGTTCTGCTGGGAACACAAGCTCTTCACGTTCGAATACAATCAGAAGAAATCTCAATTCGAAGTGTTCAGTCGCGACTTCGACACCATCAAACAGAAGCTGCTCTCCCAGCTCACGAATTTCGGGCAGCCCTTCATCTATGTGGAGGATGCCAACTACGCGAACCGGAACGAGCTGGTCCTCTGGCATCGACACGAAGGCGTGGACCTGAAAAAGGACTACGCAGTCGAAGTGCTCGCCAATCTCCAAAAACTCTGGACCCGTCCAGTCCACATCCGCACGCTCGTGGACGACAAGCCGGTACTCTGGTCACATAATGGCGAAGAGTTCTCCGAGGACGTGTGGACGCCCCCCGAATGAGGCTTATTTGCGGCGGCAGCGCTGCTCGCCATCCTCCAGCGCCTGGCGCATCACGGCCTCGAAATCAGCGCCTTCGCTCCCGTAGATGCCGACGAGCTGCTGCGCGCTGTTGATCACGAAGGTGTAGGGGAGCCGTGCGGGATTCAACGACCCGCCAGTCCATCGCTTGTAGAACGTCCCGAACTTGTCCTTGAGGGCGGGGAGCGTGACGCCGATCCCCTTCATGAACGCCGCGATGGACGTCGTGAACTGGGGGATCATCACGACCACGATCTCGACATGAGCCTTCTTCGCCTCGGGAGCGAGGCGCTCCAGGGCCTGGAGACCCTTCACACAGTTGGGACACCAGGTCGCAGCGAACGAGACGATGACTCCCCGTGAGGGAGCCCCCCCGACCTCCTGCCCAAGCGACTCCTCCAGATCCCACAAGCCACCAGAAGGCCCACCCTCCCCATAGAGCGCGAGACCAGAAGCGGGCCCACACACCTTCCAATCCCCGAGTTCCTGAAGCGCTTCCGTCTTCGCGCCAGGCTCGGCGGCATGGGCCCCGCTCAGGAGGAGCAGCGACGAAACAACAGCGACAAGCATGGACCTCATGGAGCCTCCTGATGAACTGCGATCGGGAGATGCGGAGAGAGAAACTCCGCCAAATCCCCCGACAAATTCCTGTTTTCGCCCGACGTCATGAGCTCAAGCGCCCGGCTCCGGGCCGCCGATTCGGTCCAACCCGTCGAGACGCATCCATTGCCATCCGCTCGCGTGCTCGCGAGGAGCTCTCCATCTCCACAGCGCGTGAGTCGCCATTGCACGTCCAGCTTGCAGCAGGTGCCGCCCATCGCCTGGCGTACGCAGGAGCCGGAACCCAATCCCATGTGGAGATGAAAATCCGCGCCGGATTCGCACACCCTCCCCATGGATTGCCGCGTCTGCAATCCGAGGGTCGAGATCAGCCCATTCGCGGCGCCCTGAGCGGCGCGCTGATTTCCCAGCGAGGGAGCCGCCTTCGCGCTCATTTCCAGGGTCAGAGTCGCCGCGAGAGCCACCACCTCCGCCTCCAGCTCTGCGACCTCCGGAGACTCGAGGGAGCCCACATCGATCACCTCGCCCATGGCGCGCTGATGTTTCTGTGCCGCGGACTCGAGATGTCCCCGAAGAAGGCGGACCCGATGCTGATGAGGAGCGAGACGTGCGAGATCCCGCGCCTGGATCGCTTCAAGACCCGCCTTCGCGTGGTGCTGCTGCTCCGCGATCATGCGCGCCACCTCGCGGCGAAGAGCCCGGGCCTTCACGACATGCGGCTGCTTCCCCAACCAGTGCCGTACCTGCTCGTCCAGGGAGGAACGGCTCACCTGAAGCAGCACATGAACACGATGAACCACCTGGCCGTCCCGTTCGATGAGCTCCCAGTACTCCGTGAACTCCTGTCCACCCTGCAGCTCCCCGGCGGCCGTCGAGCGGAGCTGCTCCACAACATGTTCGACGACCTCCCTGCGGAGTTTCTTCAACCGTCCAGATCCCTGCTCGACGCTCCGCTCCTCCGACCGTAGCCCGAGCTCGCTCGCGATCCGCGTCCCGAAATGAGTCTTGATGAGTTGAACCCGAGCCTTGTCTCGCGCCACTTCCGCGGCCTTGCTCCGATCCGCGGACGCATGAAGCCCCATCGCGAGGTGCATTCGCCGACGGGTCGGGAGCGTGCGGATCCACTCGGGCGCCGTGGGCGCAGACGCCTCGATCAGCCGATGTTGCCCGTACACGCCAAGCGAACCACACGCTGCCGCGAGCACGACGAGGCACAGGATCAGACCCGCTCCCAGTAAACGTCTCTCCAAGCGCTTCTCGCCCTCCATTCTCATCTCCCTTGCATCCCTGGAGTCTCGCGGCTTGCGTCCACGAGGGCAAGCGCTCCTGTCCCAGGCCCCCACGGCTGTGGTACAAGCGACGCCATGTCCATGACATCCACCATGCTCTGTTTCACTCTTCTCGCAGGCCTCGCGATGACCGTGGGGTGTACACGAAGCGCAGACCCGCCTCCCCCCGAGGAAGCGACTCCGACCGATTGGCGAAGCGCCATCGATGCGTGGGAGGAAGACGACCCGATCCCCGATGTCCCGCTGACGAATCACGAGGGAAGAACGTTCCAGCTCGCAGACCTCGATGCTCAACACATTTTGATTGGATTTGTCTTCTCCCGCTGCCCGAACCCGAAGGCCTGTCCCCTCACCATGCAGCGCTTCCGTGCGGTGCAGAAGGCATGGGCATCGGCACGAAAGGACGGGAAGTTCAAAGAAGAGGCCCTCCATCTCCTGACCGTCACGCTCGACCCGGAGTTCGACACGCCCCCGGTCCTCAAGGCGTATGGCACAGTCTATGGAGCCGATCTGAGTCTATGGACCCTCGCGACTGGAGAAGCCGAGCTGGTCGCGAAGGAGCTCCCGTCGCTCTTCAACGTGATCGCCTTGAAACGTGGCGAAGGCGACATCAGCCATGGGGTCAAGGTCGCGCTGCTGGGTCCCGGACGTGTCCCGCTCCAGGAATGGCCGGACAATGAGTTCACGGCGGAGGATGTGCTCGCCCTGATTGGGAAAAAGAGCCCCTGAGCTACGCGTCGAGGACGCGGCATTCAAAGCGAATCACGTCCTTGAAGTCGCCGCAATCGCAGGTCGGCTCGACCTGGGTCCCCGTGGGGATCGCCTCGACGCCGATCCAGCGAAGCGCTCCGCTGGCATCCGCCACGCCCACCTTCACGCCTCCGCCTTCGAGCTCCACGGTCGCGTGCCACGTCCAATCGCGGTGCCCGAGAGACGCCTCCCCTCGGCGCACGAAGATCTCCGCGGCCTGGGCGTGACGATCCCAGGCGCATTGTCCTCGAAGGTTGTCCAGCGAATGAATCTCTCCTGAATCCGTCGCCTGGATCAAATGGGGGACCTCCGAGACCTCCACGCGCCCGTAGGAAAATCCCAGAGGCAACGCGATGACATTCGCGGCAAATCGATGCCCTCCCGTGTGCGAGGACTGCCAGGTCTGATCCGGGCGAAGACTCTCGAGCGCGCTGTAGACGGGCATCCCCAGCCGAGCGCAGCAGGGGTCCCGTTTCCCGTGGGTGCAGACCAGATAGAGAGGCTCGGCATGGGGAACAAATCCATGCTCCCCGGGCGCATTCAGGAGTTCGGACATCGAGGAGGACATGACCTCGGACCACGCTGCGACATGCCGTCTCCAGACGCGCCAGGCTCCGGCCTCCGTGTGGACCACGTAGACATCGCGTCCTGCCGCAGTATCCCTCCCCGGTTGTCGAATGAACTGCAGGCGTGTGTGCGGCACCGGGTCGAGACTCTGCAGCCAGGTGATCACCGTTTCCGGCAGATCCGCGTCTTTCGGAGGCTTCCTGCCCCAGGTCTCCGCCACCTCGACCACGAGCCAACGCCGAATGGCATCCAGACCGGTCCCCGCCAGCGCTTCACCCGCCTCAAGCGATTGATTCGAGCACGATGAGGTCACGTTCCTGTCCTCCGTCCACCGCTTCAGGGAGTTTGGCAGATCATCTTGTCGATGGCATGCACGGGCGCAGCATCTCCCGCCATCAAGGGCGTGATCGCCTTGTAGACCATTCGCTGCCGATCCACGGGACCCTTGCCCTCGAAAGCGTCCGAGATCACGCGAATCGCGAAATGCCCTCCTCCACCGTCCACTTCGACTTCCGCCTCTGGAAGCTCGGTGAGGATGGACTCTCGCAGCGCCTGAATGATGGCCTGGGCGGGGGGCGGTCCTGAAACTTCAATCGCCATGTCTTTCTCCGTTCATTGCCGCGTCAGGCGGCGAAAGGCGTGAACTCGTCCACACCGTGCATTTCCATGTAGCTCCGGGAGATCCCCGGACATTTCTTCACCACCCGACACCCCTCACAAACGTCCAGAAACCCTGTAAAGGACGCCTCAATGAAGCGGATGGCATAGAGCTCCCGACCCGCGACATCTTCGAGATAATGAGTCTCCCCAAATCCAGATCGGCTGGTGCTCTCCACCCGGGAATCGCCCAGAACACACGGTGGGAAGCCCTCCAGATGAAGCTTCATTCCATGCATCCGCGCTCTCTCCCGCGCCGCCACAACGTCGCTCGCGACCTCCCCATACGTCAAGTGAATGGGCTCCCAACCGCCCCCTTTCCCGCTCGTGGTCGGGAACACGATCTTCACGGGCGTCTCCGGCCCCCAGCGTTCGACGCAAAAGCTCACGAAATCCGCTGCCAGGTGCTGATTCAATCGTGAAAGCACGAAGTTCACCATCCCACGAGCCCCTGCATCCACCAGCGCATCGATGCCCGCGAGCGTCTCCTCATGAGCCCGAGCAGAGCATCCGCTCATCTCCCGGCTGATCTCCAGATCGTGGGCATGAAGACTCACGATCGCCCGCTGCAATCCTCTGCGAACCGCTCGCTCGGCGACACCCGCTTTCGCGAACGTGCGTCCATGCGTGTTGATGTCCCAGAGCATTCCATGGTGACGGAGGCGATTCACCACGCGCCAGAAACCCGGATGAATGCTGGGCTCACCGCCCGTCAGCACCACCCGCCGCATGCCCGCTTCCCGCAAAACATCCACCCGACGCAGGAGCTCGGCCTGCGAGATGCGAGCGACCTCCTCACGACCCGAATTCGAGCACATCGGACAGGCATTGTTGCATTGTTCACCGAGCCGAAAGAGCGCGATGGAGGCCGGAGTCACGGGCACCCTCTCCCGACGACGGCGAATCCTCACATCGATTCGTCTCCGCCCTTCAGACCTGGGAGCCGGATCCGTCACACCGTGACCTCCGAAAAGAGCTCACGGACCCAGAGCGCGTCCTCACCAGACAACGCGTCACCGCACTGCGACGCCGCCTCTGATTGACCGGAATTCCGCTGTCCAACGAGCGCACACCCGGTGGGTGCATCCTCGAACAGAGCGCCCAGCAGCGCATGCAGGACGGGCTCCGAATGCT
>CAVOCR010000114.1:0-6402 GCA_963694245.1 Myxococcota bacterium | reverse complement strand
CACGATCTCGATCGATTCGCTCTTCGAGGAACCCGCCGAATGATCATGACGCCACCGCTCCACGTCATCGACGCAGGACGGATGGCGTACATGGATGCCTGGAGGCTGCAGGAACGGGTTCGCGACGCTCTCGCGGAGGGCAGTCTCGAAGCGGATGTCCTCCTGTTGGTGGAACATCCCCACGTATTCACCATCGGCCGTCGAGGAGGATGGGAACACCTCCTCGACTCCCATGATGAGCATGGAGCGCGGATCCCCGTGTACGAAGTGAACCGTGGCGGCGACATCACCTACCACGGCCCCGGCCAGCTCGTGGGATACCCCCTCCTCCGTCTCTCGGGCATCGGAGGAGACGTCATCCGCCACCTCCGCATGATCGAAGAACTCCTCATCCAGTCTGTAGGGGTCTTCGGCGTGGAAGCGGTCACAAACGCGCCCTTCACCGGGGTATGGTACGAGGGCCGAAAACTGGCCAGCATCGGCGTCGCAGTTCAGCGAGGCGTGACGATGCATGGATTCGGACTGAATGTAGCGACCCACATGCAGTGGTTTGATCGCATCGTCGCCTGTGGAATTGATGGAGTGGAGATGACCTCCCTGGAGAGCCTCGCACTCCAGACCCCGACCGCAGAGAGCGTCCAGGACGCGGTGGTCATGGCCGCGTGCGACGTCTTTCAGCGTTCAGCCCAGCGGAAGACGCTCTCGCAACTGGAAGACGCGCTCACATCCTGAGATTCAGCGTGTTCTTCCGCGGATCCGCGGAGGCCACTACCAGACTCACCCGATCGCCTGGCTGCCTGCTTCCACCGAGCGCAAAGAGATCGTGGATCCCAAGAGCGGGAAACGTCACCAGCCATCGCCGCCCCACCGCTCGCAGCACGACGCCTTCGAGACGCGCTCCCTGGCGTCGAGACAGATCATGGAGAATCCAATAACGGCGAGTCTCCCGTTCAATCCGACGGAGAAGCCCACCCCGGGGACCGGCATGCTCCCCCATCGCCAGAAGCGATTCCTCGGGAATCAAGGGCTCCCCCCGCAGATGCCGCCGCAGCTGGCGATGCATCAACAGGTCTCCATAACGGCGAATCGGGGAGGTCACCTGCGTATACGCCTCGACCCCCAAGGTCCAATGGGGGGAAGCGACAGGAGAGAGTCGCGCACGGGACAGTTTGCCGAGCACACGATATTTCACCAATGGGTCATCCGAATCCGGGTCTTCCAACTCGATCGGCTGCTCGGGCGCGCTCTGACAACGAAAGAGCGCCGGAATCCCCTCACGAGCGCAGAAGTCCCCCACGAGTCCGCATGCGGTGATCATGAACTCCGCCACCAGCTCACGGGCGGAGGTGGCATCGATCCGCGTGACTTCAATCTCATTGGAACTGGATCGGGAGACGCGCCATTCCGTCTGCCGGATCATCAAGCCTCCCGCATCCGCCCGACGCGTTCGGAGCCACATCGCGGCCTCCGCGAGGGTGTCGAGCAGCTCCCGATGGGCGTGTTCCTCCCCCTCATCCAGCACTGCATCCACCTCTCCGTAGCTCAACGCCGCTGCCACCTCACACCACACCTCTTGAACCGTCACCTCTCCCAGCGTCCCGTCTCCCGAAAGCACGCTGGTGAATGCAAGGGCTCGACGCGGCGCACCCGGAAGCAGACTGGCGACCCCTTCGCCCACCGCGTCTGGCAACATCGGAATCGTCGTGTCGGGCAGATAGAGAGAAGAGCCCCGCTCCAGGGCCTCCTTGTCGACCAGTCCTCCCTCGGGGACCACCTCGGCGACATCCGCGATGAACACGGTGAATTGAATCGCTCCGCCCGAGAGACGCCGAGCCCAGAGCGCATCATCGACATCGGTCGTCCCCACATCATCGATGGCGACCGATTTCCGGTCCCGCATGTCGACGCGTGACGCCTGCGCCTTCTCCGCCGTCGATGCCTCTGCGAGGGCGTTCGCCTCAGCCAGACACCCGGCAGTGAATCGTTGTGGAATTCCCTGGCGATGAAGCTCCAGCACCTCATGCTCATCCCAATGACCGAGTTGCACGAGCATTCGAAACGCCGCCTGCTTCCAACCGCCTCCTTCGCGAGGAAGAAGCGCATTCAGAAGCTCCAGGGCCTCCGCGCTGTCCGCGTGATCCGTGCCATGAAGAGCCGTGGCCTCCAACAGGGCGAGGGCATGGGCGCCGTCCTCTCCTTCCAGAATCGCGTCCCCGGTCTCCAGTCCTTTCCGAATCACGCTCACGCTTTTCTCGAGCCGAGCGGCTTCCTGCAGATGATTCGCGCGCTCCACTTGAAGAGCAGCAACGGCTTCGCGAGTTCGAGGGGTCCATTCGCCATCCCGCACGCGGAAATACAGCGGCGTCTTCCGATGGGCGAGGAACAGGGAGTCCGCCGCATTCCGAGGCGCTTCTGGAGCAATGATCTGGGCGAGTTCCCCCGTGTCTGCGACCGTTCCGTCATCCACATGCAGATCCCAGAGAAGCGCGAGGTCGAGAGTGGCCGCAAGAGCCTCCGCCTGGCGAAGGTAATCCCCTGCAAGACTGGCCAGAGTCGCCACATCCTGGCTCGGATCAGTCTTGCCCGATGCCACAAGAAGGACCCGATCTCTCCGAACACGGCGTGCCCCCACCGCGAGGATGACCTCCAGGTTCCGAGGCTCGGCGCGCAGGACCACCCCAGCCGCGACCTGATTATCGAATTCAAGGAAGACAAAATCTCCCTCTTTTGGCTCCACGGCTTCCATCATCCAGTCCTCAAGTCAGCCTCTCCAGCAATCGACTGGCGCGATTCGCCGTGTCGTCTCTCTGCAATGCCATGCGCAGGGCCCTCTCGCTGCCCACAATCACGACCAGACGGCGACCGCGAGTCACTGCGGTATAGAGCAGGTTGCGTCGGAGCATCATGAAGTGTTGGCCATGAAGCGGCAAGATCACCGCCGGATATTCGCTTCCCTGTGACTTGTGCACCGTGATGGCATACGCCAGCACCAGTTCATCGAGTTCATTGGGCTCGTACAGAATCGTTCGGTCCTCGAACTGGACGTGTACCTCAGCCGCATCGACATCCACCCGGGCAACGCGCCCCACATCGCCGTTGAACACCTCTTTTTCGTAATTGTTCCGAATCTGCATGACCTTGTCGCCCGTCCGGAGCGTCCGGCCCGCACGCGTCACCTCGGTGCCCCCCGGATTCAGCGCGGCCTGAAAGCGCTCATTGAGGCGCTGGGCACCGAGCTCACCGCGACGCATGGGGGTGAGGATCTGAACATCCCGGCGAGGATCCAGTCCAAACGCGGGCCCCACCCGATGCAACACCACGCGCTCCAGAGTCTCTGCGATTTCCTCGGGGGTCTCGCGGGGAATGAAAAAGAAATCGGCCTGGGAGCCGGGTTCGCCGGACTCGGGCCATTCTCCCCCGTGAATGCGATGAGCATTCATGACAATGAGACTCGTGCGTTCCTGGCGGAAGATCTGGGTCAAGCGCACGACATCCGCACGACCGCTGGCAATGACGTCGTGAAGAAAGCTGCCCGGCCCCACAGGTGGGAGCTGGTCGACATCCCCCACCAACACCAGTTGAGCATCCTCTGGAATGGCCATGAGGAGGGCTTCCGCAAGAGGGACGTCCAGCATCGAGGCTTCATCAATGACCACGAGGTCCGCATGAATCGGGTTCTCGGCGTTGCGTTCAAATGCCTGGGATCGCGGGCTGAATTCCAGAAGGCGATGAATGGTCTTCGCCGAAGCGCCTGTCGCCTCACCGAGCCTCCGGGATGCACGTCCAGTGGGGGCTCCAAGTGCAATTCGCCTCCCGAGCTGGACATGGGCGCGATGAATCGCTTGAACAATGGTCGTCTTCCCGGTCCCGGGCCCTCCGGTAATCACGACCAGTTTGCGCTGAAGCGAAGCCAGAACGGCCTCCCGCTGCTGCTCTGCCATGAGAAGCCCCAGCCCCCCCTCGACCTCGTCGACCAGACGGGCCGCATCCACGTTCAATGAACGGGAGGGGCGCGACGACAGACGGCAGAGCGTCTCCGCGAGATTCACCTCGGAGGCATGCAACGCGGCGGGAAAGACCGCTTCGCCCCCGTCCGGAAGCCTTTCAATCACCACTTTCTCGAGACGTTCGAGATGGGGAAGACGTTCCTCCAGAAGGCCGACTTCGATGTCAAGCGCCTCAGAGGTGGTCGTCAACAGACGGCTCCTCTCCACATAGAGGTGCCCCTCCCCCTGAGCCAGTCCGACCACATGGGCGAGTCCCGCCTCCGCTCGCCGGGGATCATCGCGAGCGATGCCCACCTGCTGCGCGATGGAATCGGCGGTCTTGAAGCCGACACCAAAGACCTCATCCGCAAGTCGATAGGGATCCGCCTGAACCACCGAGACCGCTTCCCTCCCATACCGTTTGTGAATGCGAACCGCGAGCCCCGGAGACACCCCGTGACTCGCGAGAAAGACCATGACCTCGCGAATCCCCTTGTGCTGTTGCCAGCCCTCTTGAATGTCCCGAGCGCGGCTGGCTCCGATCCCCTCCACTTCCCGGAGGCGCTCCGGCGCCTGATCGATCACCTCGAGGGTCGCGGTCCCAAATTTCCCAACGAGTCGCCCGGCGGTGACCTTGCCAATTCCCCGGATCATGCCGGAGGCAAGATAGCGCTCAATTCCCTCGGAGGTGATGGGCGGCTTCACCCGGTGGCGCGACGCTCGGAACTGCCGACCAAATCGACTGTCCGTCTCCCACTCACCTTTCAATCCGAGGACCATGCCCGGGTGCACTCCCGGGAAGATTCCAACCGCGGTGATCTGTGTTCGAAGACCTGAGCCATCTCCCGCAAGCACCCGCAGAATGGAAAAATGGGTCTCTTCATTCGTGAAGACCACACGTTCGACTGTCCCTTCCAGCGATGTCATCGATGCTCCCGGCCCCGAGAAGGTTGTCGGAGAGAGTCCCATGGGTCGTGATTACCACATTTCGGACACTTCACTCCATCCGATGCGCGTTTCCTCTCGCGGGATCCCCCAACACCACCTTCTTTGACAGAACCCACGCATTCCAGGATGATGAGCCGCCTTTCTGACTGCCAGGAGAAGCGCACCGTGGGATCTCTCCCGTTGCATGCATTTCTGCTCATTTCCGCCGCATGCGCCTCCCTCGCGCTGGGGAGCGCTGGGTGCCGTGGTGAAAGCGATCCCAGAGAATCCACTTCTCCTCCCATCACAGAAGCGGACGCAGGGGACACAAACACCCCGACGACCGCCAAAATCCGTGTCGAAGCGCCTCCGGAGGCCCAGGAAAACACGCCCGAGAAGACCCCCGACGAGCGACGACAATCTGCTCGTCAACGTGCGGTGGATCGCGCAAAGAAGCGAGCCAGGGAACAGAAGAAGACGGAAAACAGCGAAGCCACCCCAGCGAATTCCAGTGCCACGGGCGGCCCGAAAGTGAACACACCCGCCCCGACCACCGGTGCTGCGGCGCGTGTCGCCCCCGTGGCCGGACCCGCCGCATCATCCGCGGTCTCCAACCCATCACTGGAACGTGGAGATGCCGTGACCCGCGCCTCCAATCTCGCCAAACGTACGGTTCCCATGCCGAATGGAAGCGCGAAAAAGCCCCGAGCCGCGGGAGTCGTCCTCCCCCCGAATGCGCCGGTGAGGAAATTGCCCTCCCTCTCCGGATCCAAGAGCCCGCCGACCCCTCGGGCAACAGCCCCCCCTCTTCCGATCAGCCACGCACTCAATGCAGTGGAGTTGAAGACACTGACAGGGAAGAGATTTCAACCGGATGAACTCCCGGGACAGCCCGCCACTTCCCGACACAACACCGTGTACTTCAAGCCATTGAAGAGCAACGAATACGGCGTGAGCGTTCAGCTCTGGCACGAGCCGGCCCTTCGGGACACCCGTGCACGCTACGAAAACATGAAATCGACCTACCCCAACGTCACGGAGACGGGGAATGTCACGAATTCGAGCTTCTTCGCACACTGGGGCGCCATCCACCACCTGGTGTTCATGGACCTGAAAAAGCGACGAGTCATCTCTGTATCTGCAGGCAATCAAACCCTGACACCCGAACAACTCTATGCTGTCGCGACCAAAGTACGCGATAGACTGCTCCGGTAAGCTGAGGCTGCGCGCATGAAAACACGAATCCTGGTGATCGACGCCGAACCCGGCCCCATCGAGGCATTGCGCAATGTCCTGGATGAGAACTTCGAACTCATGAGTGCCGACAATGGCGCCCAGGGTGAGAATCTCGCCCGTGAAGAACCGCCGGCTGCAGTGGTCCTGAGCGCCGACGTACCCAATGGGTTCGCCCATTGCCGACGTTTCAAGAAGGACGCCACCCTCTCCCGCATCCCCCTGATCCTCACGAGCAGCGAGTTGGAACAGGAGA
>CAVOCR010000113.1:0-6411 GCA_963694245.1 Myxococcota bacterium | reverse complement strand
GAGGAAGCCCATGGAGAGAGAGATGACGAACACGGGGAGTGTGACCGTGCCCGCATGCACATAATAGGTTCCGCAGACGGCCACGACCCCGAAGAAGAGCACGACAAAAAGATCCCCGAGGCCGTGGTACGCAAGCGGGAATGGGCCGCCAGTGTAGGCGTAGGCACCGCCAATGGACGCCACTGCGATGGCCGCGACGGGCCACCCAACGAGGCTCAGGAGGTGCCCGCCCGCCAGCAGTCCAAGCCCGATGGCCGCGAAGGATCCCATCCAGAGATGTCGGGCGGGAATCCAGCCTTGTTGGCTGGCGCGGGGGGCACCGATGCGCTCCTCGGTATCCGCCCCGCGTTCAAAGTCGGCGACGTCGTTGTGGAGATTGCTCGCAACTTGAACCGAGAGAGCCGCCACGAGGCATGCCAACGCGATGGACAGGTCCGTGTATCCCTCGGCATGCGCGAGGGCGCATCCCACGAGTACGGGGTTGAGGCCTGCGAGCAGCGTCGCAGGTCGGAGCGCGCCCAGCCAGGCCCGAAGGCGGGAGGGTCGAGTCGCGGGAGACCCATTCATGCAGGCGTCTCCTCGCACTGAACGGTCTTGAAAAAGGACACGTGCCTCGCGAGATCCAGGTCCCGGTCCACCTGCACATGAATTATGCGGAGACCCGGAAGATGTCGAAGTGTGGTGAAGGCGTCCTGGAATTCCTCCTCGGTTGCGGCGGATTGGACGTGGGGTGTCCATGCCCGTGCGACCTGAGCGAGGTCCTGGTCGTGGGGCGTGAGGAAACAGCGCTCGAACAGATCGCTCGTCGCGATGGGAAGGCGCTCGAAAATACCGCCTCCTCCATTGTCCACGACGATGACCAGGAGGTCGTGGTCCGAACGGCTCGCCGCGGAGAGGCCTCCGAGGTCATGGAGAAATGCGAGGTCTCCCATCAGGACGGTCGTGTCGCTTCGGCCGGTGGCGCTCGCCTGTCCGAGCGCGGTGGAGAGCGTTCCATCGATCCCATTCGCCCCCCGATTGGAGGTGATGAGAAGCGGCTGCGTTCGACGCGGGCCAAATGCATCCACTTCCCGTACCGACATCCCGCTCGCCACATGAAGGACGCTCGCGGCAGGCAGTGTGGAGATGAGCGTGGCGGCGATGGCGGCCTCCGAGACGCCGCCCCCGCGCGCGCCTTCGTGAAACGCCTGAAGCTGTTCGAGTGCGCGTGTGTCGGCCGCGAGCCACCGTGCTGCCCACTGAGCGTCCGCCGCTTCGATCGCGGGAGTCTGCGCCTGTTCCAGGAGCGGATGGGCGTCCGCATCCATCCAGACGGTGGTGGTGTGGAGGGGATCCGTCCACCGGTTTCCCGGTGTCAGGAGCACGTGCTCCGCATCCTCCTGCTCCTGGATCCATGTGCAGAGCGCAACCGAGGTCGGAACGCGTCCTGTCCGTATCACGACGTCCGCCTTGAGGCTGTGTCGCAAGGCATCATTTCGGAGGAACACATCGTAGGAGCCTGGGACCGGCGCCTCTGGATCCCCCCCGTGTCGTACGCCTGAGAGGGGGTCCGCCAGGAGGGGCCAGCCAAGCGCGGTGGCCAGGGAGAGCAGGGCCGCATGGGCCTGCTCCGCGTCCCCCCGCACGGGCTGGATGGCGGGTCCGCACACAAAGACCCCCTGGCGTCCCGTCTGAAGGATCGACTGGATCCGCTCAACTGCCGCCTGACTCGGCGCGCTCGCGGCCGGGAACAACTCGGCGAGGTGAAGAGGGGAAGGGTCCCGTGGGGATGCATCCCAGAGTTCCTTTCGAAAGGGCGCGTTGATGTGAACGGGACCCGCGGGCGAACCGGTGGCGGTCTGGACCGCCTGGAGCGCGATGCCGGCAAGCCATCGAGGCGAGACCTCCGAGGGGGCGTTCAGGGAGTAGGTCGCGAGGACGTGGGCGCCATGAAGCCCTTGTTGTTCGATGGTCTGGGCGGCACCGGAATGGTGGAGTTCCCGGGGTCGGTCGGCGGTGATGGCGATGAGGGGGATTCCTGCTTCCCGGGCCTCGATCAGTGCGGGGAGATGATGGGATCCTGCGGAGCCGGAAGTGCAGACGAGGGCCACGGCACGGCCCGTCATCCGTGCCCTTCCGAGCGCGAAGAATCCCGCGACCCGTTCATCCAACAGGACGTGGGTCTGGAGTCCGTCATGCGCTTCCGCCGCCACGACCAGCGGGGTGTTTCGGGATCCCGGTGAGAGGACCACATCCTCCACTCCAGCCTGGTGCAGATTGCCCAGCAGCGTGGCCGCCCACGTCGCATTGCAGGATGCTGTGTTCATGCGCCCCCCCCGTCATGGGTGAGCGCGTTTCGGATTGTGGAGAGCTTGAGTTCCGTTTCCTGCCATTCCAGGTCGGGACGCGATCCATGCACGATGCCCGCTCCCGCGAAGGACACGACCTCTTCCGCATTCATCCATGCGGATCGGATGGAGACCGCGAAATGGCCGTCTCCCTCGAGGTCAAACCAGCCGATGGGTGCGCCGAACCACCCGCGACACAATGCTTCATGCTCCTCGAGCCATTGCGCTGCTTCGGCTGCGGGCGCGCCTCCAAGCGCCGGAGTCGGGTGGAGGGTCTCGACGACATCGAGAATGTGCGTGTGGGATTGCACCCACCCCGAAATGGGGCTGTTGAGGTGCTGCGCCGCAGGGAGTTTGAGCAACACTGGCTGCCGCGCCACCTCGATCTGTTCACAGTGCGCGGAGAGTTGAGTGGCGAGCACGTGGGTCACGACCTCATGTTCCATGCGGTCCTTGACGCTGTGGAGGAGACTCTCGCCAATGCGTGCATCTTCGCGGGCGTCGTGCCCCCTGGGTGCCGTTCCTGCCACCGCGTGAGAGGAGAGTACGCGCCCCGCGATGGTGATCAGGGTCTCGGGAGTGGCTCCGAGGAAGGTCTCGCCCGGACTCAATGACACACCAAACACCGTGCAGTTGGGGTTCTGAATCCGAAGTCGTCGCAGCGTCCCGTACGGGCACGGGGGCTGAGCCGCTGTCGACGTGATGGCGCGAACAAGAACCACTTTGTGGAGAGGACTCGTTTCAATCGCCCTCCGGGCCTCTTCGACCCGCTGCATCCACGCGTCACGGGTCTCAAGAGGTCTTTCGTCGCAGGGGACGTCGACGGGGGGGGCGAGGGCGTGGGGCGGAGTCTTCAGCCGCTCTTCGGCGCGAGCGAGGGGCGCGGCAAAACGATCCCAGAGCGTGGCCACATCGTCTTCCTCCCGGACTTCATTCACGAGGTACGCTCGAAGTCCTCCAGGACTGTCCCAGATCATCAGTCGCGGCACGAAGAATGCGGATCCAGGCCAATGCGCCCAGTTTCCGCTCTGCGTGCCGCACGCGAACTGCTGGCCGCCAAAGAAGATGGGAGGGAGGCGAGGGGAATCGTCGTTCCGGGAAGCCTCCAGGAATCCCTCTGCGAAGGCGGCGGCCGCATTGCGGATGGAATCGATGTCCGAGGTGCCGGTCTCGTGTTTCCACGCGATTCCCTCCGTCCATACCGAGACACGCCGGACGGCGTCATGGAACGCGCTCCATGTCTCCGTCTGATCCGTTCCGAGGAGCGCCCACGGGTCGTCCCCGGGAAGGGCGAAGGAGAGCCGGAGATGGACGGGCTTCTGGAGGGTGCGCCTCTGTTCGATCGCACGCTCCATCGCCCCCAGGTGGGCGGCACCCGGGGTGGGCGTCGCGCCGGCGTGCGGGGGCTCGCCAGAAGACGCCGGAAGGGAAGTGGGAGGTGGAGTCATCGTCCTGCCATCCAGGGGTTCAGTTTCTCCAGAAACTCAGCACCATTTTCGAGGTGGGGACAATGTCCTGCTTCCGGGATCGTGACCAGATCGGCCTGAGGAATGAGGTCCCGCATGCGCTCTGCCAATGCGCGGTAGCCCGGATCCTTCTCGCCAACCACGAGGAGCGTCGGGGTTTGAAGAGAGCCCAGTCGATCCCAGGCGGAGGGCATCGTGCCCGTGCCGAATGCCCGAAACGAGCGGGCAAGGGCGTCAGCGCGGGATTCCCGCCGTCGATTCATCATGTGGTTGTAGGGGGTCGGAGGGATGTGCAGGGCCTGTGTGGAGATCAGTGGTTGCTGCGCCCACTCCGCCATGAAAGCCGGGGACCCCATCGCCTCCAACGCCTCTGCCTGGTCGTGATCCCATGCATGCCGGGCCGTGCGCTCTCTCTCGTTCTCCAGGCCTGCTGTCCCGGAGACGAGTATCAGCCCCCGAAGCGTGTCGGGGTGCCTCAGGGCGTAATGGAGCGCCAGGCGAGCGCCCATCGAGTAGCCGAGAAGGAAGTTCCCGGGAGACATCGTCGAGTTCAGTTGCGCCAACTGGGCATCCAGTCCGTACGCCTCCAGAGACTCGGGGCCATCACTGAGCCCATGGCCAATCAGATCCACCGCACGCCAATGCGAACCGCCCCTGTGCGCGAGCGGAGCAAAATCAAGCCCGGATCCTCCCCACCCGTGCAGGGCGGTGATGGAGGGCCCCTCAGAGGGCCAGTCATGTTGATGAAGTACGGAGGCCATGCGCTAGGGTGCCCTCCCGACGTAGAGATGAGCCGTGCCCAGCGTCAGGCGCGTGACCTCGACATCGACGAGGCCCGCGGACCGCATTCGGTCGGCGAATTCGGCTGCAGGGGGAAAGGCTTCGATGCTCGCCTGGAGATACCGGTATTCCCGGTGGCCGGAGAGCAGCCAACCCATCCACGGCACGACATGGTGGACGTGGAATCGCGCAAAGGGCGCCAGAATCCCGCCCTCTGGTTCCGAGAGTTCAAGGATCGCGATGGGTCCCCCGGAGCAAGTGACACGCGCCATTTCCCGGAGAGCCTGCATTCGATCCGGGACATTGCGGATGCCGAAGGCAATGGTCACTCCTGCGAAATGGTCGTCTTCGAAAGGGAGGGCCTGGGCATCGCCTTCCACGAGGAGCACGCGATCCTCCAACTGGGCGCGCATGATCTTGGCTTGTCCGACCGCGAGCATTCCTGCGCTGGGGTCGAGTCCGGTCACGTGGGCCCCGGTTCGCGCATGGGCGATCGAGAGGGCCACGTCCGCGGTGCCGGTCGCGATGTCGAGGACGTCGCCGTTGGAGGGCATTCCGGCGATCAACTGGCGACGCCAGCTTCGATCGAGCCCCATGCTCATCAAGCGGTTCAGGAGGTCGTAGCGTTGAGCGATGCGATCAAACATCGCACCACTTCCGTCCACTTTCGAGAGGCTCGACGTCACGGCGTCTGCTCCGTGATCTGGAGGCCTTCACTCAAGGCTTGAAGCGTCTCGGGGAGAATCGCCTGAGGCCCGTCTGAGAGGGCCGTCGAAGGATCCCTGCTGATCTCCACCATCACTCCGTGAGCTCCGGCCGCGACCGCTGAGAGCGCGAGGGGCACAACGAGATCGCGTCGACCCGACCCATGGGAGGGATCGGCAATCACGGGGAGGCCGAATTCGTGCCGAAGGACCGCGATGGCCCCCATGTCGAGAAGGTTTCGCGTATGGGGATCAAAGCCTCGGATGCCCCGCTCGCAAAACACCACGGTGCCGGTCCCCGCGTGGAGAAGGTGCTCACCAGCAAGCAACCACTCTTCAATGGAGGCGCCATTGGCGCGCTTGAGGAGAACCGGAATGCCGGTGCGGCCCACCGCGTGCAGGAGGGCGAAATTCTGCATGTTCCGCGAACCGATCTGCAACATGTCGGCGCACCGTGCGACGGCCTCCACGGTGTTCTCCGAGAGTACTTCCGTCACCACCTGCAGCCCGACTGCATCCGCCGCCTCCCGGATCCAGGTGAGGGCGACTTCTCCATGCCCGCTGAATTGGTGCGGTGAGGTTCGTGGCTTGTAGGCACCTCCTCGGACAAAGGTGGCTCCAGCGGTGGCTGCGACGGATGCGAGATCATGAATCATGGCCTCGGATTCGATGGAGCATGGGCCCGCGATGAGAATGGGCGGGCCGTCGTTCAATGATGTGGTTCCCAGTGTGACGGGTCTTCCCCTGGCGTGATCCACCAGAGGGTGGGGCGATGCCGGCGCATGGACATCCGCGACCCCTGGTAGTGCTCGGAGAACCTCGATGGAAACGGGTGCCGACCCCGCTTGAATCGACATGGAACCCACGCGTCCTTCCGCGTCTTTCAAATCGCGGGTCCACAAGCCAAGCGCCTGCAGTTGCCGCCGCACTTCCGCGGGGGGGGCTTCTGAGTGCAGTTGGATCAACATTGCGGACCCCTTCATGGATCGGGTCATGCAGTGTGATGACCCGCGCACGTGGGCGACGGCATGAAGCCGACGTGCACCACGCTCAATAATGCGTCGACGTCATTTCCTCAACAGGAATGCGACATCTGTTCGTTCTTTCCTGAAACCAGAAGGGGCGCCGGGAATT
>CAVOCR010000112.1:0-6433 GCA_963694245.1 Myxococcota bacterium | reverse complement strand
ACGGCGGACCGCAGTTTCTCGGCGCTTCCCCCCGCGGTGCAGAACATCTCGCTCTACGAACCCTATGGGGATCTCGTGGACGGCAATCGTGGACTGATCGAATTCAACGACCTCCTCGAAAAACCCATCGAGACATTCCAATACCTCCTCGCGACGTGTGAAAAATCGAGCGTGGCCCTGACCAACTGCATCCTGCATCTGGATGTGCTCTTCATGGCGACTTCCAATGAACAGCACCTGACCTCCTTCAAAGAGCATCCAGCGTTCACCAGCTTCAAGGGACGACTGGAGTTGATCCGCGCTCCGTACATGCGGGATTACAACGTGGAAGCGGAGATCTACCGCACACGCATGACCCCCGAGGTGGCAGGGAAGCCCATCGCTCCCCATGCCCTGGAATCCGCGGCGCTGTGGGCCGTCTTGACGCGCATGCGACTGCCCGACGCAGAAGCCTACCCCGAGAACGTCCAGGAGCTCATTCGCGCCTTGACCCCGATGGACAAGGCACGCCTCTACGCCACGGGGGATGTCCCGCGAGGTCTCGGCATGGAGGATGCGCGTGCGCTCCAATCCGCCATCGGTCTTCTCCTGGAAGAGCACGCGGACAATCCCTATTACGAGGGGGGATTTGGCGCGTCGCCGCGCTTGATCCAGACGTTGCTGTTCAACGCTGCACACAATGAAGCCTTTGAGACCCTCTCACCACTGGCAATCCGGATGGAGTTGGAAGAACTCCTCCGCAATCGTTCGGTCTACTCGTTCCTCCAGATGGAACCTGAAAGCGGCTATTACGACGCGGAGGCGTTCATCCAGATCGTCGAGGAGCATTGGCTGGACGTCGTGGACACCGAACTCCGAGAGGCCATGGGGCTTGTCAGCGAAGAACAATACCTCCAGATCTTCTCCCGCTACATCACCCAGATCAGTCACCAGGCGAAGGGAGAGAAACTCACCAACCCGATCAGCGGAGATCTTGAGCCGGTCGATGAGCGACTGATGCTCGAGACGGAGGAGAGCTTTGGAGCCGTGGGTGAACCCCGCGATTTCCGAGAAGGGATGATCGGACGAATCGCCGCCTGGGCGATCGACAATCCGGGCGAGCCCATCCATTACACAATGCTCTTTCCCGAACTCTTCGAGGCCATGCGCACGAGTTTTCATGAAAAACAGAGATCCGGCATCCAGGGAATCCGAAACAGCATCGAACGGCACCTGATGGAGGGACCCGGTGCGCTTCCTCATCGGGAGCGGGAACGTGTCACAGAGATTCTGAAGAATCTGGAAGAGCGTTACGGATATTCGGTGGAGACTGCCCGAGAGGTTCTTCCCTACCTCTTCATGACCCGGTACATCTGATCAGGAACCTTGAGACCACCAGGAGTCTCCTTCGACTGCGGTCTCCTTCTTCCATATCGGTACATCCTGCTTCATTCGATCGATGACGAAGCGGCAGGCCTCAAGCGCGGGCGCCCGATGCGCTGCGCTGACGGCAATGCTCACTGCGATCTCTCCGAGTTCCACGCGCCCTGTCCGATGTACGACGACAACATCGAGAATCTCCCAACGAGACCGCGCCTCGGCGGCGATCCTCTCCACCATGCGCTGCGCCATTCGCGCATGAGCCTCATACTCGAGATGCGTCACTTCACGCCCCTGACTGGCGCTTCGAACACTCCCCGCGAAGGTCGCGAGCCCCCCCCGTTGCCCCACGGTGTCACGGAGAAGTCCTGTCGCCTGATCCGCGTCAATTGCCACCGCAGACAAGAGGAAGACACCGGATGCGGGAGCTCCTCCAGAGACCGGGGGAATCCACGCAAGCTCATCTCCGTCCTGCAAACGCGTCTCCCGATCCACGAACACATCATTCACTGCAAAACGAACATGATCCCCCCAGCGCGCGAGTTCCGCGTGTTCCTCCGACAAACGATGTACGAGTTCACCCACTGTGGAGCCCTCTGGAAGCGCGCAGGGCTCTGCCCCGACTCCCCGAGCCTCACGTACGGCGGCGAAATATCGTACCTCCACGGAGATCATGCCGGATTTACTCCTTGTGAGCGGAACCGTAAGATGGCCCGTCCAGCAGCGAGGAAGGCCGAGCACTACCATGCACTCCCCCACCCTACAAGCGTTCCAGGAATTGGCCCGCGAAGGCGACACGATTCCCGTATACCGGGAGTTCCATGCCGATCTGTTGACGCCCGTCGGCGCCTTTCTGGCCCTCGACGAAGGCACCGAAGCCTTTCTCCTGGAAAGCGTCGAGGGTGGAGAAAAATGGGGCCGCCACTCATTCGTCGGGACCCGCCCGCATGAAGTCATCACCATTCGCGGCACTCAAGTCTCCATCCGGGACGCGCGGGGAACCCGCACGGAGAAGACGACGGATCCGATCGAATGGCTCAACGCCCACATCGCCGCTCAACGCGGTGTCCATGCCCCGGGACTCCCCCGGTTCCACGGAGGACTGGTCGGATTTCTGGGATACGACATGGTCCGTCATATCGAAGCGATTCCTTCCCACCCCACGGGCCCCGACGATCCCCCGGACGCCATGTTCGTTCTGACGGACGGTGTCGTCATCTTCGACAACCTCCGACAGTCGGTGTTCGTCTGCGCCCACGCACGCGTCTCTGAACACGAGAGCGTCGAAAAGGCATGGAGCCTGGCCTGCGAGAAGGTCGACTCCCTCATGGAACGGCTGATGAAGCCGATCCCGCATTCCGCTGCGCTCCCCATTCCAACCCAGACCGATGCCGACCTCACGACGTTGGTGGAATCACTGTCCGACGCGGAGTTCGAAGCCGCGGTGGACCGTGCACGAGAGTACGTGGCGGCTGGAGACGTGATTCAGGTCGTGCTCTCCCGAGCGATGGACACTCCCGCACTGGGCGTCGACCCCTTTGGAGTCTATCGGATGCTGCGGGCCATCAATCCCTCGCCCCACCTCTATTTCCTCCGCCTGGGAGACATGGCCATCGCGGGTTCCAGCCCCGAAATACTCGTCCGGTACAGCGATGACCAGGTGGAAGTGCGACCCATCGCCGGAACCCGTCGAAGGGGCTCCAATGAGGAAGAGGATCGCGCGATCGCCGAGGAACTGAGAACCGACCCCAAGGAAGTCGCGGAACACATCATGCTTCTGGACCTCGGCCGCAATGACATCGGACGCATCGCACGCCCGGGGACAGTGGAAGTCACCGAGGAGATGTCCGTCGAGCGCTACTCGCATGTGATGCATCTGGTCAGCTCTGTCCGCGGCGAGATTCGGGAAGGACTGGATGCGAACGATGTCTTCCGGGCGACCTTTCCCGCGGGGACCCTCTCGGGAGCGCCCAAGATACGGGCGATGGAAATCATCGCGGAGATGGAACCCACGCGACGAGGAGTCTACGGCGGAGCCATTGGACATCTCGGGTTTGATGGCTCGATGGATCTCTGCATTGCCATCCGAACCCTCGTCGCCCGGGGGGACACCTTCCGTGTCCAGGCCGGCGCGGGAATCGTGTACGACTCCGTCCCGAAAAAGGAAGCCGAGGAGACCCGAATCAAGGCCCGGGCGGTTCTTCAGGCCATCGCCATGGCGCAGGCCGTCTTCGGATGCTCGGAGGACGACGCGTGATCCTCGTCATCGACAACTACGACTCCTTCACGTTCAACCTGGTTCAGTACCTGCAGATCCTGGGTGCCACCACGCACGTCGTCCGCAATGATGCGATCACACTTGCCGGGATTGAATCGCTCTCCCCCGAACGCATTCTGATCAGCCCCGGACCGTGCAGCCCCGATCAGGCCGGCATGTCCCTCGCCATCATTGAACGATTCAGCGGAGAACTCCCGATTCTGGGAGTCTGCCTGGGACATCAAACCATCGGGCAGGCCATGGGAGGCAGGATTGTACGTGCGGGCCGCATCATGCACGGCAAGACCTCCCCGATCAGTCACCAGAATTTCGGAGTCTTCCGCGACCTCCCCTCCCCATTTCATGCGACCCGCTATCATTCCCTGGTCATCGAACGCAGCTCACTCCCGGACACCCTGGAAATCACAGCCGAGAGTGACGATGGAGAGATCATGGGAATTCGCCACAAGCATCACCCCACCGAGGGAGTGCAGTTCCATCCCGAGAGCATCCTGACCACAGAGGGACTTCACCTCCTCGAGAACTGGATTACGCCATGAGCCCCACACTCACCGCTCCCCCTCTCCTTCACGAACTCCTCGCGGGAAACTCCCTGGATGAAGCCACGATGGCCGCCGCAGTCGGCGCCATCATGGACGGCGAATGGAGCCCCGTGAGCATCGCGTCCTTTCTCACCGCCCTGCGCATGCGCGGCGAAACGGTCGACGAGCTCTCTGGAGCGGTCTCCGCAATGCGCAGTCGGGCAGCACGCGTGAATGTGGAAGGTCCTGTCGTCCTGGACACATGCGGTACAGGAGGAGATGGAGCCAGCACCTTCAACATCTCCACCACGGTGGCCTTCGTCGCCGCAGCGGCAGGAATCCCTGTCGCCAAACACGGCAATCGTTCCGTCTCGTCCCGCTCCGGGAGCGCAGATGTCCTGGAATCCCTGGGCGTGCGCATCGACGGCTCCCCGAGCACCGTGGAAAGGTGCGTGACCGAAGTCGGCATCGGATTCCTCTTCGCCCCCGCACACCACAACGCGATGCGGCACGCGGCCCCGATCCGACGGGAACTGGGATTTCGCACGCTCTTCAATCTCGTGGGCCCCTTGACGAACCCCGCCAATGCCTCCCACCAGCTCGTCGGCATCTTCGACCCCGATCGTCTCCATGACGTTGCAAGCGTTCTCCAGCGCGGCGGCGCCACGCGAGCGCTGATCGTCCATGGGAGCGATGGGCTCGACGAAATCACCTTGAGCGGTCCCACACATGCGGTTCACGTCATCAACGGTGCCCTCCACGAACTCACGCTTCACCCCGACCAGGCCGACATCCCCACGGCCCCGACGGAAGCGCTCGCAGGGGGGGGGCCAGAAGAGAATGCCGCGATCACCCGTGACATTCTCGCCGGAAGGGAGCAGGGCCCCAGGAGAGACATCGTGCGGCTGAATGCCGGGGCCGCGCTGTGGATTGCCGAGGTCGCAGGAGACTTGAAAGAAGGGGTGCAACACGCGACAGAGCTGTTGGACAGCGGAGCCGCTCTCGAACGCCTCAACGGACTGGTGGAAGTCAGCCAGCGCGGGGATGCATGAACACCATTCTCACCCGCATTCTCGAGCACAAACGACAAGAGGTGAGCGCAGATCGCGCACTGCTCCCGGAAAGCGAACTCGCGGCCCGTGTGCGAGGGCAAGACGCCCCGCAAGACATCCTCGCAGCACTGAAAGGTTCGGGAGCGCCTCGAATCATCGCCGAAATCAAACAGGCATCCCCTTCTCGCGGAACGCTCCTCGAGAACCTCGACGCCCCGAGCCTGGCCCGCACGTACACCGATGCCGGGGCTGCCATGATCTCCGTGCTCACGGATCGCGCGTTCTTTCAGGGAAGCTTCGAACGACTGGAGCAGGTTCGCGAAGTCACTTCAATCCCGATTCTCGCCAAGGAGTTCATCCTCGACCCCTGGCAGATTCTGCGTGCCCGCGCCGCTGGAGCGGACACCTTCCTCCTGATCGCCGCGGCCTTGCAGGACCGGGAGCTCATGCTCCTGATGGACGTCGGACGCGCGCTGGGGATGGAGGCGCTGGTCGAAGTCCACGACTCCATTGAGGCGGAGCGTGCGCTCCAGGCCGGCGCGCGATGCGTGGGTGTCAACAATCGGGATCTCGCCACCTTCGAGACCCGACTGGAGACCAGCCATTCCCTGGCCCCGCTTCTCGCCGACGCGGAGGTCCGCGTCAGCGAAAGCGGCATCCACAGCAGAGAGGATGTCGCCGAACTCCAGGCGCATGGGTTCAGCGCCTTTCTGGTCGGTGAACGACTCGTCACGGACCCGGACCCAGGTGCTGCACTGCGATCCCTTCTGGAAAACACCTCATGAGCATTCTCATCAAGATCTGCGGGATCACCCGGGTGGAGGATGCCCTCGCCGCGGTGGACGCGGGAGCGGACTGGCTGGGCCTCAATTTCTGGCCTGGAACGAAGCGATGCGTGGAGCCGGCGACCGCCCGTGCGATTGTCGAGGCGATCGAAGGCCGCGCCGAATGCGTGGGCGTCTTCGTGAACGCGAGCACCGAAGACATTCAACAAATCCTCGCGGACGTTCCATTGGACCGCATTCAACTTCACGGACAGGAAGAGCCTCGCATGCTCTCCCGATTTCCCATTCCCGCCTTCAAGGCGTTCGCCGTCGAATCCTCCGCGGACCTCGACCGCATCCCCAGCTATCTGGCGGACAACGACTCCTTCTTTCTTCTGGACGCCCGCCATCCGACGCTTCCGGGAGGGACGGGGCAGCGCGTGAACATCGCGCTCGCAA
>CAVOCR010000111.1:0-6446 GCA_963694245.1 Myxococcota bacterium | reverse complement strand
ATTGATTCCGGCGTCCATCCCGGTTCGCAGGTCAGCGAGCATTATGATCCGATGATCGCCAAGATCATCGTGCATGGACGTGATCGAGCGAGCGCGATTCGCCGGGCGATTCGAGCGTTGAGCGAGTGTCATGTGGGAGGCATTCGGACCAATCTCCCGCTTCTTCGTCGGGTGTTGGAGCACTCACCGTTCGTAGAGGGAAGTTACGATACCGGGATCCTCGGTACGTTGCCGGAGACACCGCAGCTGGACGCGGACACACGCGCTCTGATCGCTGCAGCGGCCGCCGTTCTGGCAGATGAGGCTCAGAGCACGGGGCCGAGCGGGGTTCGGAGTGCCGGGTCCTCGAATCCCTGGCGGGATGCGGGGCGTCAGGAGCGGCTGGAAGCCCGTGTGAGGCGATCATGAGTGAGCGCATCTATGTGATCGAAGGCGCGGACATCGCGGGCCAGGAGGCGGTGGGTGTGTTCGCGGAGGGGAAGGAAGTCCAGGTGCGCCTGGGCGAACGTTCCTTTTCTTTCGAACCCATCGTGCTTCGCGATGGCGGAAAGGCGCTGAGACTTGCAGACGGTCGTGTCGTCCGGGTGGATTGCAGCGGGGCGTTCCCGGATGTCCGCGTGACGGTGGGCGATGCGCATCTGGACCTTCGGGTGAGACCGGAGCGCGACACGTGGCTGAAGTCCACGGGAACGGGGCTCGCTGGGGGCGATGGCACGCTCTCCGTCTCCATGCCCGGACGTGTCGTGAAGGTTCTGGTCGCCGAGGGCGACTCCGTGGAAGCCGGCGCGGGGGTTCTCATCGTCGAAGCGATGAAGATGGAGAATGAGGTGAAGGCTCCCTTTGCGGGAATCGTTCGGGACGTTCAGGTCGCCGAAGGAGAGAGCGTGGAGGCGCAGCAGTTTCTCGCACGCGTCGAGGCGCACGAGGAGTCCGCATGAGTGAATCCGACCCCACGGCGGACGCCCGAAAGCGATGGGAAGAAGAGACCCGCGGACCGGCGATCGCCCGTTTCCCTGAGCGGAAGGAGAGTTTCCAGACGACGACGGGTGCGCCGATCGCGCCCATCCATGACGCGAGCGATCGCGGAGAGGATGGGGATGCTTCGGTCGGATATCCAGGCGAGTACCCCTTCACTCGGGGAGTCCAGTCCACCATGTATCGGGGTCGGCTTTGGACCATGCGGCAGTACGCCGGATTTGGAACCGCTGCGGAGTCGAATCGTCGCTATCGCTATCTCCTGGACCAGGGCACGACGGGCTTGAGCGTCGCCTTCGATCTTCCGACACAGATGGGGTTGGATTCTGATGATCCCCGTGCCGCGGGAGAGGTCGGCAAGGTCGGGGTCGCCATCGACAGCCTGGAGGACATGGAGGTTCTCTTCGAAGGGATTCCCCTGGACAAGGTCTCGACATCGATGACCATCAATTCGACCGCGGCGATTCTCCTGTGTCTGTATCGGGCCGTGGGCGAGAAGCAGGGAGTCCCCCCGGAGAAGCTGCAGGGGACGATTCAGAATGACCTGCTCAAGGAATACATCGCCCGGGGGACCTACATCTATCCCCCGCGGCAGAGTCTTCGCATCATCACGGACATCTTCGAGCACTGCACCGCAGAGATGCCGCGTTTCAATACCATCAGCATCAGCGGTTATCACATCCGTGAAGCCGGGAGCGATGCAGCGCAGGAGATCGCGTTCACCCTGGCGAATGGAATCGCCTATGTGGACGCTGCGGTGAAACGAGGTCTCGACGTGGACGCCTTTGCGGGCCGTCTCGCGTTCTTCTTCAACGTTCACAACCGTTTCCTGGAGGAGATCGCCAAATTTCGGGCGGCACGACGGATGTGGGCGCGGATCATGCGGGAGCGATTTGGTGCCCAGAACCCACGGTCCTGGATGCTTCGATTTCACACGCAGACCGCCGGCTCCTCGTTGACGGCCCAATCTCCTCGGAACAACGTCGTTCGTGTGGCCATTCAGGCGCTCTCGGCAGTGATGGGGGGAACGCAGAGCCTGCACACCAACTCCTGGGATGAGGCGTTGGCGCTTCCCAGTGAGGAGAGTGCGCGCCTCGCTCTCCGGACGCAGCAGGTCATTGCGCATGAGACGGGCGTAACGGATGTTGTCGACCCTTTTGGGGGCTCCTATGCGGTCGAGGCCCTGACGGATCAGGTGGAGCAGGAAGCGCTCGCCTACATCGAGAAGATCGATGCGTTGGGAGGCATGGTCGCAGCGATTGAAGAGGGATATCCGCAACGGGAGCTGCAGGACACCGCCTGGAGAACACAGCAGGCGGTGGACTCCGAAGCGGAGATCGTGGTGGGAGTCAACGCATTCCAGAACGATGAAGAGGCCTCTCCTGTGATTGAAACGGTGAGTCCGCGTCTGGAATCCGATCAGCGGGACCGGCTCCAGGCTCTTCGGAGCCGCCGCGACAATGCGGCCGTGGAGGCTGCGCTGGGACGCCTCGAGGCAGCGGCCCGCTCAGACGCCAACCTTCTCCCCGAGATTCTCGCGTGCGTTCGAAACTATGGGACCGTGGGGGAAATCAGCGGCGTGCTTCGAACCGTGTTTGGCTCCCATCGGGAGACCATTGTCATCTAGGGTTCGTCGCCTTCAGCGTGAGCGAGCGCAGGCCAGCTGAACTCATCTTGAACAGGAAGTCCACGGAGGAAGCGTCGGTCGCAAACGACCAGTCGCTGAGTTCTGTCGGATTCACGCGATCGATGAGCGTGTTTGCATTCGTGAGGGCGCGGGCGTTCTCTTCCGGCGCAGGTTTCGCGATTCGGAGCTCTCCGAGTCGGTCGGTGGCGATCCCCAGCTGTGCACGGGCCTTCTCCCGGGCCTCTCGCAAGTCACGCCCGGCAGTGACCGTGGGTTCCTCAGCCTCGGAAGCCGCCAGCAGCGCCTGGGAGCTTTGAACAAGCGCCTGCATGGCCCTGATCATTCCGTCCAGCTCACGCTCCTGGGAGTCGACGCGATGCGCGCTCTTCGCGTCCCGCTCCCGAGTCTCCCTCCAGACGTCGATCCGCGTGTGGTGAGCTCGTGCGGCGGCTTCACTTGGCAACTTCAAATGTGCGTGCAGGGTGAGGGTATCCCCGAGTTCCAGATAGGCGCTTGTGTACACGGGGGGCGCCGAAAGCGCGCCGGGTGGGAGGAGTCCAGTCCAGCGCTCCTCGTTTCCGGGCGCGTGGATCCATGCGGGTCCACTCGTCAGAAGATTCTCCAGCTGGTGGTCATGGTGGGGTTTGGAGAGCAGGCATGAGTTCTCGTCGGAATGACAGCGATCGAGGAGGGAGATCGCGTTGGGGTCTCCGAGGATCAGAAAGTCCTGCTGGCGTCCCGAGATCCGCCGGACATGTGTCTGGGGGATGTCCTCCAGCGCGGGATCGATGATCGCATCTGCGCTGTCTTCAGCGAGCGCGATGATCAGCGCGCCGTATCCCTCTGTGGTTTCAAAACGGAGCGCATGTCGCACCCCTTCGGAATTCAGCGCGTTCGCTGCGTGGCGGGCGTGGGCGCTCGGGAGCGTGCCCGCGAAGGCGTCTCGTATTCCGAGGGGGTCGACCTGTTTCGGCTGCATTCCCATCACGATCTGCACATCCCGGGGGACCAGTCCAGGGAGAGTCGGGCCCGGCTTGAGGACTTCGATGATGCCAAATGTCGCGCTCCCAAACAGGAGGATGCAGAGTCCGATGGAGATCCAGAGTCGGTTGCCAATGGGTGCGCGTGTGCCGTCTTCGAGGATGGGGCGCTCGCCGATGAAGAACGCGATGAGGATGCCGAGTCCGTAGAGAGCGATCATCGGGAGCGCCATGAGCGTCTGACTCACGGGCTCGGGCGGAGTGAACATCGCGCCGACGACGAAGGCGATGAGAATGAAGTATCGGAAGAAGCTCGCGAATCCTCGCCAGGTCGCCAGTCCGAGGACGCTCATGAAGAACATGAGGATCGGAAGTTCGAACACGATTCCGAAGAGAATCATCGTCATCATGCTGAATGCGTAGAGGTTCTCGACCGTCACTTGAAGCTGAATGTTCCCGCTTGTCATGGTCAGATCCGCGAGGAATCCGGTGATGAAGGGGAGCAGGACGAAATAGGCGAAGGAAACGCCCAGCGCGAAGAAGAGCGTGGAGAAGACGGAGAGCGGGAAGACGTATTTGCGCTCATGGGGAAGCAGTCCCGGCGCGACGAAAGCCCAGATTTCATAGAACACCGCCGGGATGGCGGCGAAGAGGCCTGTCACGAGGGAGACCTTGAGGTAGACGAAAATGGATTCGGTGACGTGCAACGCCTGAAGCTTGTAGATGCCGCGTTCAGCGAGGGCCTCGCGGACGGGTGCCGAGATCCAGGTGAAGAGCTCCTCGTGGAAGGCATAGGCGACGAAAAATCCCGCCATCACAAGGACAGTGGCTCGGAAGAGTCGCGTACGGAGTTCAGTCAGGTGCTCGAAGAGCGACATTCTCTTCTCGTCCATCATCCTTCTCGTTTGGTGCCGTTCTCGCTGGGGGCGTTGGAGGAGGGGACCTGCGTTGCAGGCTCGTCATGAAGTTCGGCGTGTGGCGGTGTGTTGACCTTCGATTCCGGGCTGTCTGCGGTGACATTGCGTCGGGGCGCCGCCTGGGGTTGTCGTGGTTCCAGGGGTTGTTCGAGATCGATTTTCGCCCGTTCAAACTCTTGTTTGAAGTCGTTCGCGGCGCCTTTCAATTCACCAAACGTCTTCCCGAGCTTTCCGGCGAGCTCGGGCAATTTCTTGGGTCCAAGAACCAGAAGCGCGATTCCGCAAATGAGCAGAATCTCCGTGGCTCCCATTCCAAAAATCATCGCGACCATGTCGAACGCCTCCTCTAACCATCAGTGCGCTGAGCGTAGAAGCGTGCGCGAATGCCTGTCAATTCCATTAGAACTCGAGGTCGTCTGTTTCGTCGGCCAGGGGGGCTTCGTCTGGTTCGGATTCGGCCGGGGGAGTCGTTCCGTCGAGGTGGGGGATTTCGAGCCCTCCTGTGCGGACCAGCCGTCCAGTCTGGGGGGATACGCGCGCCATCCGGATTCCTTCGGGACGTTCTCCCAGCAGTTCGCTCCGGGGGGGACGGGCGTAGGCGTGTTTCATCCAGCGCTTCCAGATGGGCAGCGCCGTGTCACTGCCATAGACGCGATTGTCCCGCACGCTACGACCGAGTACCCGTTCCCGCCGATCACTTCCGACCCAGGCCCCCGCGACGTGTTGTGGGCTCCAGCCGATGAACCAGACGTCATAGGCCAGCGTTCCAGTCTTTCCTGCGGTCGGAAAGGGGAGTTTGCGTGCGCGCTTCCCCGTGCCTCGCTGGGTGACCTCGGCAAGATTGGCGCCCGTCATCCAGGCCGCCTGCGGAGAAATGTCCGCGGGGGGCGGGGTCGCGGGGAGATCGTGGAGAGCGTCCAGGTTGTCTCGCGTGGTGTTGGCGGGATCCGAGAGGTCGAGGGAGCGGTGCAGTGTGCGTCCCCGCTGGGTGGTGACCCGTCGGATCATGCGGGCTTGAATGCGTTGACCGCTGCGGGCGAACGCCGAATAGGCGCCCACCATGTCCCAGAGGGTCTGATCCGTGCCGAGGACTTCGCTGGGATACCCTTTGAAGGGTCTGGACAGTCCGAGGGCCTCGCCCCAGGACTTCCATTCTGCTTTGGGGACGTGTCGAAGGACGTATTGGAGGACTCGAAGGGAGACGCTGTTCTGGCTATGCACGAGCGCATTCCATACCAGGCTGTCCTCATCTGACTTGTCACCCGTGGGGCTGTATTCCTTTTTCGAGGGCTCTTCCGAGTCGCTGAAGGCGCTGGCATGAAACGGGGCGCCGGAGAACAGGGTCGAGGGCGCGAGGCCCTGTGCGTACGCCTTGCTGTACACGATCGGCTTCATCGTGCTGCCTGTCTGCCGGGTCGCGAAGACCCGATTGACCTCGCTCCTGTCATAGTCGTAGCCCCCCACGAGAGCCGTCACGGCTCCCGATGTGAGGTCGAAGGCGGTAAACGCTCCTTCCACCTGCGGAACCTGAGCCAGCCGCATCGCAATGGGAAGCGGGTCGTCGGAACGGATGCTCACCCGGCTTCCGAGAGGTCTTGGAGTGTTTCCGAGCACTTCCACGAGGATGACATCTCCGGTGTGAAAGGTGTCTACCACGGACGTGAGGCGGGGTTTGAAGCTGACTTTCCTCCGCGTTTTTCGCTTTCCGTCCTTGTCCTTTTTGAATTCGGTGTAGGGGCCCGCCCACCGGAGGTGTTTCCGGGCGATGTGTCCCCGGAGATCTGCGGTCACCTGGACCTCGATGCCTTGCTTGTCGACCGCAGTGATGATGCCACATGCGAGGGAACCCGCTTCGGGCTCTCCGCCGAACCATCGCCTGTTCCTCTCAAAGAATTCGGCGCGTTCCGCGGGTTCCTCCACTCGTGCGAGAGGACCTCTCCATCCTTG
>CAVOCR010000110.1:0-6501 GCA_963694245.1 Myxococcota bacterium | reverse complement strand
AGATGGGCATACGACGCTCCTCGAAGCCCGCCATCCGGGCCTCGTGCTCAAAGGCAATGAGGTGGTCGCGAATACGATTGAGGTGGGGGGCGAATGGCAGATGCTCATCGTCACGGGCCCCAATACGGGAGGCAAGACGGTCACGCTCAGTACTCTTGGGCTCTGTACGTTGATGACCCTCGCGGGGATCCCGATCCCCGCCCTGCCCGGCTCCAGCGTCGCGATCTTTCCCCGGATGTTCACGCTGTTTGGAGATGCCCAGGACCTCGAACGGGATCTCTCCACGTTTTCGGGACACCTGGAGGGCATGGTCGCCCTGTTGCGGGAAGCCGGACCCGGGGCGCTCGCGCTGATTGATGAGCCCATCGTGGGGACGGAACCCAGTGCAGGCGCCGCAATGGCCATCTCCGTGCTCGAACGTCTGGCCGAGCGCGGTGTCCGAGGTGCCGTGTCCACTCATTATGATCGCTTGAAGACCCTGTCACTGGACGACAAGCGCTTTCAGAATGCATCTGTCGGGATGGATTCGGAGAGCATGCAGCCGACCTGGTCGTTGACGATTGGAGTGCCGGGCCGATCCAGTCCGCTGGAAATGGCGGCTCGCCTGGGGATGCCTTCCCAGATCCTCGAGCGTGCACAGGAAATCCTGGGCGGCGGGCATGGGGAATTGCAACGAATGCTCGATCATCTGGAGCGGGACAGGAGGGAATTGGAGGCCGCCACCACCCTTGCCCGATTGGAGGCCGAGAAGCTCGCCAGGGAGCGTGCGGAGGTGGAGACCCGCGGGGATTCCCTTGCGCGCGCCGCACAAGCTGAGGCCCTCCAGGAGATTGCCGATGCCCGAAGGGCCATTGCCCAGGCGATTTCGGAGCTGCAGCGTGCAGGAGACGCGAGCACGTTGCGCCGAATCGAGCGGAAGATGGACCGAGCCGATCGGGCCGCTCGCGCCGCTGTGGCGACCTCGCCGTCCGCAGAGAAGCCTCTGCCAGAGGGGAAACGGGTCGCGGTGCGGAAGGACCTCGTGACCGGCGCCCGGGTGTGGTTGATTGACATGGGAAAGACGGCGGTCCTACGCGATGTGGGCACCGACATGGGTCGGATTGAGGTACAGGTCGGGGGCGTCCGACTCACCTGCGCGCTTGAGGATCTCGCGGTCGATGGAAGGCCGGCGCCCTCCCCCACCCGCCCCGGTGTGTCGGTTGGGGAGCCGGTGGACGATGTCATCCCCGCGGAGGTCGATTTACGAGGCCAGCGAGTCGACGAAGCGCTCCTCGAACTCGAACGCGCTCTCGACGACGCCATGCTCGCGGGTAGAAGCCATGTTCGAGTCATTCACGGGCATGGAACGGGCGCCTTGCGCACAGCATGTCGGTCACTCTTCAAGAGGAGCCGTCACGTCGCGGACTGGGAACCGGGGCTTCCGGATGAAGGTGGAGATGGCGTGAGCCTGGTGACCGTCAGCGACGGTTAGCTTTTACGCTCGAGCGGGATGGGTGTCAGGACCGCATTTCCGTCGCGCTCTTCGACCTTGAAGCGCACGAGGTCCACGCCAAGTTTCTCGCTCATCAACTGCTCACTGCGAACGATCTTCTCCACGAATCGAGGATACGTCACGGATTCTGTCTCCAGACCCACCCGCTCGCGCAGGGAAATGTATTCTCCGTAAATCCGCCGATAGTAGACATCTGGCGGCTCTGTGGCGATCCCCGGGCTTTGCGAATTGTCCCCGTCACCAATCATCAGCGAGTCGACCCATTCCCGGGAATCCGCTTCCTCGTCGGGGAGCGGTTGCCCGGTCAAAATGGCGACCATGAGATTCAGGTTCTGAGCCATGGCCCCCGCAAGGACATGCTCATCGCCGAAGTCAAAATGGTAGGAGGAATTCCCTCCAATGACCTCATGGATGCCCTGGTCAATCTGCTCAAAGGGTGCCGTGTAATGCCGAGCAGCGGTCCAAAGGAGAAGTGATGCGAGGAAGAAGAGGCCCAGTCCAAACGCGATGTTGATCGCCTTGATCTGCCCGAAAGCCTGATGAAGCGCTGACCGGTCGACAGAAAGCACCACACGCATTTTCTCAATTTCACGGGGATTCAGGACTTCCTTCCCGTCGGCTCGAGGCATCCGGGGCCGATCCGGGTGGTAATGAAAGGACAAGCTCTCGTACTTCCCGTCTGCTGCACCGTGATGAACGCGCCGATGACGCTCGTTGCTCGGGAGAGCCTCGAGAACTTCGTCGATGAATGAGTGATGACGAGCGTCCTTTCCATCGACGGTCGTCTGCAACGTCTTCCCCTCCACCGAGAGCGTGACGTCGATACCCAGTCCCTTTCCGATGGTGTCGACATAATCCCGATCGATCTCGAACGCCACCATGACACTGCCGACGTATGTCTCCTCGTAGTGAAGCGGAGCTGCCGTCACGAGGAAATAACCGTTCTCAAGGCGGATGAGGCCGTCCACGATTCCATTTCGAGAATCGCGGATCAGGGGGTAATCCTCTGCAAACGCCTGCACGTCCGCCCATTTTGCGTTGGCGCTGTTTGCCCAGCCCACATGCCGATCATCCGTCACGATGACGACGTAATCCTCATCCGGCACACCTATCCGAGGAATGATGTCATCGCGGAGTCGCGTGTAGGTGAATTCGTAGAAGCATTGATTGAGGCCGATGGGGATGCAGAGCTCCAGATCCCTTCGTCGCTCGTTGGCGTAGGTCTCCTCGTCGAGATCCCCGAGATAGTCCACGCGCTGAAGTCCCCGCGCCTTCCGCGTGAGATTCGTCACGAACGTGTCGATGAAGGCCCTGTCCTTCCGCAGGACGTCCAGTTGGCGGGCCTCCTGAAGGCGCGCCTCTTCTCGGGGGTTGTCTGATGGGGTGTAGAGACCGTAGACGCGCTCCTGAATGGCCCAGAGCTTGGGACGTACCTCCTCCAGCTGGTGAAGGTAGGCGGGGAGTTCGGTGCCCTGGATCTTGGTGATCAATGCACGTCGCTGCAGTGCCTGCAGTTCTCTCAAGGCATCGAACCCGAGATACGCATCGTCGACGGGACTCTTTTCCGCGCTCGAAGTGGTGAGCCTTCCGACGTCGACCTGATTGGCTACGGTGAGGATGCCCAGAATCGTCAGCAGGAAGAGGAGCATTCCGAGTTTTGCGTTGAACATCCGGGTCTTCCTGCGCTTGGATATGCGGGGCCTGGGCCATCGAGGCGCAACAATACGCGACGCCCTCCCAGAAAATCAACCGGGACGCTTCACGGAGCGATCAGGGGGACACGTGAACGCCGAAGGAGATCTCCGCCTGAGTCGTGGGACCGAGTACAACTCCACCGAGTGTCCGGAAAATTTCATCGGCATAGAACACATGACCCGCATCATTGAAATGCAGTTGATCGTACAGAAGGTCGTCCAGCAGGGGCGCGTCCATGGCCGCGAAAAAGTCCACGAGCACGATGTCGGCGTTCGGATCGATTTCCGCCCGGACCTGATCGAGTGCATCCGCGATCAATCCCACCACCATTCCCTGGACACCGGGGAAGACATTCAGCATGTCGCCCCAGATGGCACTCTCCGCGTAGTTTGGGTAGAGGCAGTAGATCAGGTCCACGTCGGGGTTGCTCTTCCGGATCTCGGTGAACGTCAAGAGCACGTTCGCCATGATCTCCTGGACTTTCAAGGCAGCCCCTTCAATGGCACCTGTGAGGCCCCCTGCCCCACTCAGCGCGTTGTTGGCGTACTCGAGGAGGTCATTGCCACCGATGGAGGCAATCACCACATCAGCCCCCGCGACTTCTGGCAGCAGCTTGGTTTCGAAGAGATTCGTTCCAGGCAGCCACTGGGGACTGGTGGTGCCTCCCACGGCGACGTTCACGCTCGTCGTGGGCGCGAAGGCGTTGATGCGCTCACCGAGATGGGCGGGAAAAGTGACCGAGGAACCGATCACAGGGACGCTGTCTCCAAACGTCACGATCTTCACCCCTCCCTCGCGGATTGCCTCGATCAGCCGATGGGGACAGTTTCTCGAGTTGCAGATGGTCCCTGTCTCGAAAGCCGGGGCCACGATGCGAGCGCCAAACCCCGCATCCTCGAATGCGAATCCGCCATCGTCGCAGGTGACCGTGACCTCTTCACCCGCCGTGCTGAGCAGCGCGACCTCCATCCCGGCGATCGCGACGTCCACCGCCGGGTCGTACCCGGCAACATGCATGGAGACATCGGGGGCCCCCAGGTCGTCGTAGATCCATCCTCGGATGGGTGCGCCCTCGTGTGTGTCGATGGAGGCACACGCCTCGCCGCCGCCCCCTTCCTCGGCGACAGGCTCTCCAGTCTCCTCCCCTTCTCCGCCGGACTCTCCCACCGGGCCGGGGCCTTCGCCGCCGGACTCGTCTCCAGATCCCTCGCCAGGTTCCGACCCGGATGTGCCCGAATCGCATGCCCCGAGGGTGGTTGAAATCACCACCGCGAGAAAGAGGAACGTGAACTGTCGCATGAGGACTCCTTGAGTTGGGTGGACCCACATTGCCGGCCGCCATCGGGGAGAGTCAAGTCTCATGCGGGGCCGTTGGCTTCCGGGGAGACACGATGGTAGATTGACCCCGCATGTTCGCCAATCCCTCCCGCTTCAACCTCCCCTGCTCTCTGAGAGCCACTCTTCTTCTTGCGGTGATGTTCGTCCCTTGCCAGGCGGACGGCCTGGATCAGATTCCGCAGTTCACGCTTCTGGAGGCCGACAGCCTCGGATTCGACCTTGTGTATCCGGGGCTGGATACGGCAGGTGTCGACGAGGGCGCTGATTACGGTGGAGGAGGCCTCGCATTCCGGGACTTCAACGGGGATGGCCACATCGACGTCCTGGTCGCTGGAGGCCTGACGCAGTCCACCACCTTGCTTCTCCATGATGGAGAGTGGGGGTTTGAGCCCGTTACGGAGGAGGCCGGCCTGGTGGATCTTGGGTGGGAAAAGGGAGTCACTGCCGCCGATTACGACAACGACGGCGATCCCGATGCGTTCATCGCGGTGGGAGGGGCGGCCTCCGCGCTGCTCCGCAATGATGGCGGGGTGTTCACGAATGTAACGGAAGCCGCGGGGTTGCTCATGACGGGGGACGCCCGTGTGGGAGTCTGGACCGATTACGACCGCGATGGCCATCTCGACTTGTACGTGGCGCGCTATGGCGAGATCCCCGAAGGAGAGGCGAATTCCCTCTACCGCAATCTCGGCGATGGCACATTCGAGGACGTCAGTGCGGCTGCGCAGATTCAATACTCCCCGCCGGGGCCGGGGGATGGACACACGGGAAACACGTGGTCAGCCCTCGCCTTCGATGTGGACCAGGATGGATTTCCGGATCTGTATGACCTCAACGACTGGGGCTACAAGCACAACAAATACGGCCACAAGATGTGGAAAAACGCAGAGGGCGTCCTCCCTTTCTCGCTCGCAGATGAAGGGGCGGGGACTGGGGTTCTCTGCAATTGCATGGGCGCCGCACTGGGTGACCTCAACGGTGACGGAACCCTCGACCTCTATTCGGCCAACACCCACCATGGCAATCTCCTGATCTACAATCACTGCGGGACGTTTGGCCCCGATGCCGGAGATCTCCTGGGCGTGGACGTCGGGTATCTGAGCTGGAGCGTCGCCCTCGATGACTTCGACTTGAATGGCGAGTTGGACCTCTACGTGACGACCTGGCATGAGACGAACAACCGCATGTTTCTCCAGGAGGACGGTGAATTCGTCGAAGCGAGTGGGGTGACAAACACACAGGGGAAGTACTGGGAAGCGACGACCGCGGTGAGCGGCGATTTGGATGGGGACGGGGACGACGACATTGTGATCCATTCAGAGGACTCCCCCATGGTGATGTTCCGAAACGAAGGCCCCGGAGGATCTGCACTCCAGATCACACTGGAAGGCACCACGTCCAACCGGGATGCGCTGGGCGCCCTCGTGGAGGTTCGTGCCGAGAACAAGTCGTGGACCACCACACTCATGTCCCCCAGCGGGTTTCTTTCGACCAATGACCCGACCCTGACCGTTGGACTGGGATCCGTGGACGAGGTCATGGAGATCCGGGTGCGCTGGCCCACGGGCCAGGAGGAGACTTTCATCGGTCCCTGGCCGGCGGGCACGAAAGTACACGTCACGGAAGGGACGGGGAGTGCAATCCCAGTTCTGGAGGGGTGGCTTCCGGAGTTGTGCGGGGATGACGTGGACAACGATTGCGATGGCTTGACGGACGAAGGCTATGAACTGAATGGCGAAGACTGTGTCGATGGTGTGGGGGCTTGCGGGGCAACAGGCGCCTGGGAATGTGGGCCCAATGCACTTTCCCTCCTCTGTCCCGTCACTCCGGGTGAGCCTGTCGAGGAGACCTGTGACGGCATCGACAATGATTGCGATGGCGAACTCGATGAGGAACTTTCGGGGGAGGAATGCGCCATCGGCATCGGGGGATGCGCGGCCTCGGGGCGGACCGAATGCCTTGGACTTGACGGGTGG
>CAVOCR010000109.1:0-6503 GCA_963694245.1 Myxococcota bacterium | reverse complement strand
CAGCTGCGGGAGTGACAGCATCTGCACCGATGATGGGGGCAACGCCCTTCTCGACCCCGCGAGCAAGGGGAACGACATGGCGTGGACCTTTGTCGCGTTTGATGACGACGATGGACAGGTCTCGATGGTTCGCCTGATGGACAACATCCTCCCCTACGACATCTCGTCGGCGACGGTGAATTCGAATGGGCTGGTTCGTTTCGTGAATGCCAGCCCGGGGACCAGCGTGGACCTCGTTGCAGTGCTGACGGATCCGGCGAACACCTCCAGCAGCGGACAGGATGCTGCGCTGACGGAGACCGACCTCTACCTCGGAGTGAAGGCGCAGGCTGCGGACATTGAAGGCCAGGAGGCAGCGCTGGGCTACAAGCCGGCACAATACGAGGATGGTCGATTCGACTACATTCTCGCGGGTTCCCAGAAATTCCGCCGGCTCGAGGTGCGCAATGCTTCGGGCGATGTACTGGCTGAATTGCCCAATGTGAAGATCACCGCCGGCAAGAGCTATGTCTTCGTGTACGCGGGTGACAAGATCATCGCGGCGGACAGCTTTGCCACTGGAAACAAGGGTGTTCGCGTCGTGAACGCGGTCGATCAGGTGGAAGCTCTCGACTTCGGTCTGGATTCACTCCGCCTGGGACAGACGGTCGGTTTCGGCACGGTCCTGGACTACACCGAGTCGCTTGTCGAAGGAGTCAACCGGGTCGTTGCCTTGAGCAGCGGAAGCCCGGGTGATGTGACCTGCTACAACGATGAAGGCGTGGGGAAATGCGTCGGTTGGGGTCCGATCCTGAACGATGCCACCGACCAGGTGGTTGCGGAGATTCAGTCGAGTCTTCCGGAACTCTTTGTTCTCTGTGAGCCCATCTACGCGGGACAGGATTGCGATTGGGACCTCGTGGCTTCCAATCCGCTCAGCATTCATGGCGATTGCCGCTACTCGGTGAAGAACGAGGACGGCACGGTATCGAATCCCTGCAAGGATCTGGTGCCTCATCATGACTCCCTGAAGAAGATCGGAGATGCCCGTTACAACCATGTGTACTGGGTCGGCGAAGCGCAGGCAGCGAGTCCTCTTGGATACGGTCCTTCGGCGGGTGACCCCGAAACGGGCCGGATTTTCCATGCCGCGGCCAACATCTATGGTGCGTCGATGGTGACGTACGGAACCTATGCGTCGGATCTGCTGGATCTGGTGAACGGGAATCTGGATGTCGAGGACGTGGTCACGGGCAGCTACATCGCGGACTACATCAAGGGCAAGCAGAAGAAGGAAGTCTCCGCATCGGATCTCGAGACGCTTCCGAGTGGCCTGACCCTGGGCTCATCGCTCTCGGGACGCGCGGGAACGCCGGTTGAGGCGATGCCCATCGACAGCCCCATTGTTGCGAGCCTCCTGGAGCGATTGCCTGCGGCACATGCCGTGGAGAACAAGACGGACTTCGTGAATCAGTACCTCCTCGACCCGGCGTTTCGTCTGGAGATTCTTCCGGATCACAGCCCCATGCACCCCGGCTCGTCGCGACAGGCGCGCCTGGACATGCTCCGGGGCACCTGGATCGATGATTCGCTCATGATCGATGAGGTCGTGACGGCCATGAGCGGAGGAGAAGTGACTCCGGGAATGCCGATCGAGGATCACGCGAAGGACCACATGTCCCTCGCACACTTTGGTGGCCCCGACTTCATTCAAGAGCAGAGCCGGCGGGACACGCTCCTCGCGAAGAACAACGTCTACATGGGCGACTTCGTGGACGGCGCGTTGGTGAGCACGTCACTGGAACTTGGTTGCACCAATGAGAAGCTGGAAGCAGGAGCCACGGAAGTGGCCGATTATGTGACGGCAGTGGATCTCCTCGAGACCGCGAAAGAGGCTGGAAGTGGTCGATTGCCGGAGGGGCATTGCCTGTCCGGAGAGGCACTTCGGTATGTCATCACCTGGCGGATGTTCAATGGTGTGCTGGAGCACGAGATTGGTCATACCGTGGGACTTCGTCACAACTTCGGCGCCTCTGGCGATGTCTTCAACTACTTTGACGAGTGGTATGACATCCGCGAGCGCGAGACCGTGCACTGTCTCGACAATGGTGGGTGCGATTACGGACAGGCTGAGATCTGCGTCACCGAATGTGAGACGAACGCAGACTGTCCCTCCTTCGCGGAGTGTGAGCCGTTCACCGGCGATACCTTCGCATGCTTCGACAAGCGTGATGAGTACAACGATGTCATCGGTGTCTGCATGGGCGCCGCAAACCTCGCGGTCGCCGAGTCGGATTGCCAGTACAACGCGGCGGATTACCTCGGGCAGGGCCCCGTGGAAGTGAAGGTCTGGAATCCGGAGAGCGGCATCTGCGAGACGCACACCTACTGCGAGAACGATGTCGAGTGCGGTCAGGGGCAGTTCTGCGATGCAAAGGACTACTTCTGTTCCGATGAGAGCGGGGTGCTTTCCGCTCCGGCCATTCTCAGCAGCTGTGAGACGGATCTGGAATGCGGAGAGGGCAATCGCTGCGCGACGCCTTCTCTCGGTGAGCCTGATGCGGAACGCTACTGTGTGGGTGTGGTGAAGAAGATCGTTCCCCGGGCAAAGATGACGGAGAACGAAGCGCTTCAGGGCCGAACCGAGTACCAGTACTCCACGGTCATGGACTATGGGCAGAAGATCAACGCCGATGTCCACGGTCTCGGGAAGTATGATTATGCGGCCATTCGGTTTGGATACGGCGATCTCGTCGAAGTCTACAAGGACACGTCCCACATCGAGAACTACGTGGACGGTCTCCTGGAAGCCTCTTCTTCCAGCGTGGGGAGTCTCTCCATCTACGGACTGCCCAGCTTCTGGATGACCAGCATCTACACACCGTTCCACTTCCTGAATGATGCCATTGGCCCGGAGAATGCGGGTGGTCACAACCGGACGGTGGTTCCCTGGCAGCAGGTGAAGCTCGATCGGGAGATGACCTGGGATTATCTCACGCGGCATGCGAACTACGCATACAAGGAAGTCCCGTACGAGTTCTGCAGTGATGAGTACCGGGGCAACCTCGGCTGCTACATCTTCGATACGGGAGCGGACGATCTGGAGATCGTCGAGCATGCGATGGGGATGTTGCGCAACTACTACATCTTCGACGCCTTCCAGCGGGATCGTCTCTCCTTCGGATGGGGCTATGCGGCTCTGTCGTACTACAGCCGCATCTTGAGCCGCTGGATGAGCCCGATGCGCAACAGTGGTGTGTACAACGGACTCTACACGCTCATCTTCTCCGGGTATGGCGACTTCTGGCGCACGTTCACGAAGGAGCCCTTGAGCGGAAGCCAGTGGTCCGGTTCGGCCGAGCTGGCGGTTCAGTACCTCTCGGAGCTCATCGCTTCTCCCGCGCCTGGAACCTACGAGATGGACCCGGACACGGGCATCTACGAGCACAAGGGCTACGATCAGGGAGTCTCGACCGAGGCGGATGCCATCGATATTCCTCTCGGTGTTGGGAAGTTCCCCTACACGACCTTCGACTCGAAGTTCGGCTACTACATGTGGCGTCACCCGCTCTTCGTGGGAAGCTACTGGGAGAAGCTGGCGGCCCTGGTCACGCTCACGGACAACGACGTGTCGTTCCTGAGCGATTATGTGGGTGAGCAGCTCACGGTCGGAGTCTCCTCCTCGATTGGATTCAACACGATGTACCCGGGACTTCTGGGGGACCTCTTCGGAGGAATCATCGCGGACAATCCCAGTCGCTGGTGGGGTCGAGCGAACGTGAGCCCCACGGGTGAAGTCGACTACTCCGCGCCGAACTTCTTCGATGCGGACCCCGAGTCGAACGAGGCGCCTCTTGTCCGTCCATCACTGGACAACAACCGGATGCGTGCTCTGGCTGCCATCTACGCGATGACCTCGCTTCCCGCAGGGTTCGACCCGAGCGCCACGGATGCGCTGGCGGTTGTCATGAAGGGCAACCACAGCGAGTACGACCTCGGACAGGGCCTCGACTGGGAGGAGTTCACAGACCCCTTCAGTGGGAAGACCTTTCTCGCGCTCAAGCCTCAGTATGATAGCGAGCGCGCGGCTCCTGCCTACGACATGATCATGACAGGAAACGAATTGGTGGACTCGCTTCTGGACCCGGAAACCACGGATGTTCAGGCGGCTTTCATTGAACAGGAACTCGAGGATCTGATCTACATGTTGCAACTCCTTCGCAAGAACAACGAACTGTTTGGAACCATTCAGCTCTAGGCCGGCAGGGGAGGAGAGACACGATGAAGAACTGTACTTTCAAGGACACGATCATGAAGCGCTTTGAAAAGCTTGTCTGGATGGGAACGTTGCTGGCACTGGTCGCAACACTGGGTTGCTCGCAGAGTCAGCCGGAGCTGAACAAGATCCAGCCGGATGCTCTGAAAAAGGAATGGCTCTCCGGTGAGTGGTATCATCGGGAGACCATCTATGAAGCGGCGGCGCTTGCGCTCAACGCTTTTCCAGGCGCGCAAAGCACACTGGAGCGCGGTGTCTTCGAAATTCAGCAGGATACGCTCTACTTCTACCGGACGTATGAATATGCGACCGGAACGGAGACTCCCGGTGCATCTTCTGATGTCGACACGCCTCTTCTGGATGCGTCCGGCGAGCCGGTCATGACCAAGAAGATCGTGAACGGTGAAGAGATCGACTCCCCGGTGTACGTCTATCGCGGCGCGCCTGTGGTGAAGTTTCCGATTCTCAAGCACTTCGACGTGAAGGCATCCTACAACCCCGCCACGGGCGAAAAGACCAACGTGATCGCCGAGAACACGTCGGACAACAAATGGTACGACCGGGGATGGATGCGCGTGGACTGGTCGGCTGTGGGCACCTGGTCGTTTGCACATCCGTTGGCGGGGAACGTCGCGCATGCGGTCAATCCTGCGAGCGGCGGCGGAGAGAACGAGCAGCCGGTATTCGAGTGGTCGGCCGATGGCTCCGAGGAACTGTCCTATTTTGATACCAGCTCCCGGATGATCCTTCAGGCGCCGCAGCTCTGGTACGGGGGCAACTACGGCTACATCCCCGCGTGCTGGTTCTACCCCTGGGCCTTTGGGCAGGTGTTCGAGTGTGCGAGTGAGGAGATTGGACTCCGACACGCGTTCATGCGTCCCGAACAGGACAACGATTACGTGGCGTACGACCTGGACGACAAGCAGCTCGAAAAGTTCGGCTACTACCGGGCAGAGCGTCCGACGTATGACGAAGAGCGCGGAATCACGTACTCGGGTGCGAGTCGGAAGATGATCCGTCAGCGCATCTGGGAGAACCACGTGATGGCGGAAGACGGCAGTCTCGACTACGCGGAGATGACTCCGCAGCCGATCGTCTACTATCTCTCTCCCGAGTTCCCCCGGGATCTCGTGGCTCCGAGCATCGAAATTGCGCAGGAGTGGTCCGTCGCATTTGAGACGACCGTGAAGGCGCTCAAGGGAGATGATTACGAGCTCGGACATGACATGTTCATCCTGTGCGAGAACAACCTCGAAGAGGCTGTGAATGCGACTGCCGACGGTCTCCCGACCGCCGTGTGGATGGACGATGGCGAGAACGCCAATGCCGCTTATTGCGATGTGGATGAAAGCCAGAAGCGCTTTGGCGACATTCGGTACAGCTACCTCGCGTCCGTGAATCAGCCGATCTCCTTCGGACTGCTGGGATACGGTCCTCCGTCCTGGGATCCCTTGACCGGTGAGGTCATCAACTCCAATGCGTACTCCTACACCGCGGCGATGAAGCGCAGTGCGACCCGGGCTCTCGATACGATCGAGATGATGGCGGGTGTGCGGACCTTCCTCGAGATCGAGAATGCGTCCTACATCAAGCTCCACGGCAAGACGAAGCGTCTCAAGGCGTCCGGTAGCGGCAAAGTGAGCTACACGAACTCCGAGGTGCAGGAGATGGCGTCTTCGCTCATCTCTCCCGAGAAGCGCCTGGAACTGGAGACCGTGGGTCTGGAAGAGGACAACAACTTCGCCCAGACGCGGATGAACATGTTGAAGTCACGACCGGACATCGAGCAGCTCGCCATTGGCGAAGATGTCCAGGCGCTTCTGAAGGACCCCTCGCACTTCCTGAAGGAGGATGGGGGCGTACACATGGATGTCCTCGACAAGGTGCTCGCGCCTCGAAACTGGGCGAATGCCGCGGGCATGCGGGTCAAGGAGCGTGAGGATCACGACCACGCCATCTCGACGATGTACATGGAGTCGTTTGCGGATGATGCGATCCTGGGCCTCGTTCGTGAGTACAAGGAGCGTTACGACGCTTCCTTCTGCAACGATTTCGAAGGTCAGTTCCCGACCGTCCTGGACTGGAACGTCTTCACGGATGTGGGAGGGACCTGTTCCGAGCAGGGAGCGATCAATGACGGGGGGATGGTGTGCACTCTTCTCACGAAGGAAGTCAGCGCCGACAGTGAGGGTGAACTGTACTGGGTGAACAAATGCGAAACCGCGAAGCTCATCAATCAGATGCGTCT
>CAVOCR010000108.1:0-6512 GCA_963694245.1 Myxococcota bacterium | reverse complement strand
CGTGCATACGCTCTCCTGACACTCCAGATCCGCACATCCCGATACCGGATGGATATGACAGCAGGAGTTGAACGGCGTGCCGTCCGGGATGCACTGGTTCAGGCAGGGAGAGCTGGGGGGAAAGTTCTTGATGCACTGGTGGGAGTCCGGGCAGTCCGCGTTGCTCCAGCACCCGAAGGTCGAGTCGAATGATGCGTTCTGACAGGCCCCGTCCACACAGGCGACGCAGATGCAGTCCGCATCGGTTTCGCAGGTGGTGGGAGTCTCCTCCGGCGGGCTGAACTCGGTGTCACAGGCATCGCCCAGTCCATCGTGGTCCCCGTCTTCCTGGGCCGGGTTGGAGAGGGAGGGGCAGTTGTCGAGGGGGTCCATCCATCCATCATCGTCCTTCTCCACCCCCAGGAGTCCGCTGCATTCCTGAAAAGCCGTGTCGCAGGTGGCGTCCACGGAGAGGCATGTGACACAGGGCTGGCCCAGGAATTCTTCTGAACAGGAGATCGCGCATGCGCCGCTTTTCGCGCAGACCGCGAGGTCTGCAAAGCATCCCGCACACGCATTGTCAATCTCCTGGAGGTTGTTGCTCAACTGCTCTTCAATGCACTCGCGTTCAAAGTTGCAGGTGGTGGAAAAATCCTTGAAGAGGTTCAGGAAGCTGGTGCTGGTCGCCAGGAACTCAGCGGCGGAAACACAATGGGTGTTCGCCGCGAGGGTATCGGGAGCACTTTCGACCACGTCGTCAGGACAATTGGGTTCACACGTTTCGCCTCCGCCGCCTGACGTTGCATCCGACTGTTCGCGGGGGAGTCCCGGCTGCCGATCCACGCAGATGGCACCGGCGGTACCCATGCTGCAGATCTCATGACTTGCGCAGTATCCCTCCGCTCCCATCAGCACCCAGGCGGATCCTGTCGGTTCGCAGTGCAGGATCTTGGTCAGGCTGGCATCGCAGATGGTCGGAGAGCCGGGGACGCAGCTGCTCAGTGGTGTTTCGAGCGGTGGGTCCGCACAGGCGGCACCGAGCAGTCCCATGAGGAGAATTCCGATCAGGCTGGGACGCATTCGGTTCATTCGTCACAATACCCCGCTCCATCAAAGGAGACGCAGTTCACATCAAAACTCGAGCATTTCGGGTTGTTTGTGGTCTGGGTGGGGTTGCAGATCACCTTGCATTTGTTGCCAAGACAGAAGAGCCCTTTGGTGCAATCACTGGGATCGCTGCAGGTCTGACCGGCTTCCTTGTTTCCCGCGCTGATGCACACCCAGCCGTCACTGGTGGAGTAGCACCCCTGCCCTGGAGAGCAGGACTGGCTGATGGGGTTGCAGTTGTTGATCTCGATATCAGGGTTGCAGTAGCCCACCTTGAGCAGCTTCAGCTTGTCGTCATCGGGGTAGAAGTTTCCGACTCCGCACATCGTGTCGCATCCGATGGGGGTTCCGCTCTTGGAGCCCTTGAGACTGCACAGTTGGACACAGACCGGATTTGCGGCGCCGGAGAAATTGATGCAGTCGTGGTCGGGGAGGCAATCGCTGGGGCCGTTGCAGGCCTCATTCGCTCCCTTGATTCCGGGTGTGAGGCATTGGACTCCGGAGCCCACCGGATAGCAGATCTCGTCTTCGGGGCAGACCCCGGTCTCCAGAAGCGAGCAGACCCCCGCTTCGACGCCGCAGAACTTGTAGGTGGTCGCTCCGGTGACGTTGGTGTCGCAATCGATGTTCGTGGGGCAGTCTGTTGCGTCGAGACAGGCCGCCGCACACGTGGATTGTCCGGTCGGGGACTCCACGCATGTACCGGATGCGCAGTCCTCCGCGGCCGAGCAGTTGGCGCCATGGCTCCCGCCGCCAGCGGGCATGCATCCAAACCCGCCGTCTGTGAAGAGACAGGCCTCGCCGGCTTCACATCCCGTATGACAGATCGGGTTGCAGTCGAAGCCGGGGGTGATCCCACATTTCGGGTCCTCTTCGACCACGACGTCTTCTTCCGTGGTGTCGCTGGAATCCGTCACATCGGCATCGGTACCGGTCTCTTCAAGACCCGACTCTTCTCCCGTCGTGGTGGTTTCCTCGCCCCCGCTCCCGCCTCCGTCGCCATCACAGGCGGGGCAGAGAAGAAGGGCCAGGGCACCAGAGAAGGCGATCCATGAAAAGTGCGTACGCATGAAGACTCCTGAAATTCGTGCTGCTCGAGTACTGAAATCGCTACACGGGAATCGGAGCGACGTCAATCCTCGGGTGTTTCCGCGGAAGGTTGGCGCGTCGATTGCGGGAGGTCCAGCTTCTCGAGGAGGCTCTCCGCGAGCGTATAGGGATTGAGATCCGTGTCTTTCAATCGGGCCTGGATGTCGCCGGATTGATTGTCCAGAAGTTGCTGGACGTGCTCTTGAAGTCGTCCGCGAACCAGCATCTCGAGGATGTGTCGTTCCCGGTCCTGTTGACGAGTCGTGAGGAGGTCGCTCTCTTCCAGATATGCCCGGTGTCGGGCGACCTCTGCAGTCAGGGTGTCGATCCCCTCTCCTCGGAGAGCGATGGTGGTCGTGATCGGCGGGATCCAGTCGGGGTGGCTGCTCATCAGGGATTGGAGATGCCGGAGATCGGCGATGGAGCGATCGACCATGGGGTGGTCCGCCTTGTTGATCACGAAGATGTCCGCGATCTCCAGAATTCCAGCCTTGATCGCCTGAATGTCGTCGCCGAGTCCGGGAACGAGCACCACCATCGATGTGTGCGCGAGCTTCATCACGTCGATTTCGTCCTGACCCACTCCCACCGTCTCGACGAGGATCACGTCGTAGCCCATGGCATCGAGGATGTGGACGATGTCATGGGTGGAACGACTGAGTCCCCCAAGAGTCCCTCGGGTGGCGACACTTCGGATGAACACTCCGGAATCCGTGGCATGATCCATCATGCGGATGCGATCCCCCAGAATCGCGCCTCCAGAGAATGGGCTGCTGGGATCGACTGCGACGACTCCCACTCGGAGCTTCTGAGCTCGATAGTGGTGAATCAACTGGTCGGTCAGTGTGCTCTTTCCGCTCCCGGGGTTCCCGGTGATGCCCAGAATGCTGGCATTGCCCGTATGGGGATGGAGTGCTTTCAGGTGCTCCGTCACTCCGGGAGTTCGATCGTCGACCATGCGCATCAGGCGTGCCCCCGCCCGCATCTCTCCGGCGAGTACGCGTTCAACCAGGTCCTGGGAAGTCGGGGCGCTCATGGGTCTCCTGTGGACTCCGGGGAGTCGGGGCGTATCATAGTCACGCGGTCGGGAGGCCGTCAAAGGAGGCATGAAGATGGGAATCCTGGTTCGTTGGCGGTGGCTGTGGATTCCGGCGCTTGCTGCACTCTCGTGTACCTCGCCCCCGCCTGAGTTGGGGCCTCCGGCGGAGAGTCCGGGGCTCGAGAGCGCACCGGACATTCGGGTGCACCCGGACAACGCGCAACTCATCTTTCGCTACTACGATTCCGCACGTGGAACGTTGGCCACTGCGCAGGGCATCGCCGCAGTGCCCGAGGAGGTGCGCCCCTCGGTCGTGGTCATGGACCTCTCCCAACAGGCCCGCGTTCCTCCCCGTGCCCTGTATGTGGCGAATTTGACGACGCCGAACGCCGACGGTTCGTTTCCGTGGCGGGTGGTGGACCGATATGCGCACTCCCGGGAAGCACGGACACAGGTGGCAGCGGTCTCCAGGGCAGCGAAGACACGGCGGATTCAGCTCTTCAGCACGGAATGGTGCGGGGTCTGCAAACAGGCGCGGAAATGGATGAAGTCCCGGAACCTTCCCTTTGAAGAGCGCGACCTCGAGAAGGACCCGGGAGCCCTTCCGGCTCTTCAGAAAGCGGCCCGCAAGGCGGGGGTTTCTCCGGCCTCCATTCAGGGCAGTGTGCCCGTCATTGTGGTCGGCGATCAGATTCTCAAGGGATTCAACAAGGGGGCCATTGAGAAGGCCTGGAAAGGGAAATGACCGGCGGGCGATAGTTTTCTGGCGTTTTTTTTGCGGGAGTGCACGCACGGGGCCACACTCCATCGCATACCCGATGTCGGAGGACGCCCCCATGGTCAGCGCAGCGCAACTGCATACCCGCCACGAACACTTCAGACAGGATGTCCTCGCGGACTTCTCGGTGGAGCAGATTTTCAGTGCGAATCACTCCCGAACGATTCGGGCGATGCATGTGAATTCCCGGGAGATTGCGGTGGAGCGGATGCCTGACGATGGAACTCACCGATATCTCTGGCTCGCGTTTACCCTTCCAGGGACCGGAGAGGAGATCCGGGCGCTCGCCGAGTTCACGCGTTCGTGTGAAAAGTCGAACCGCACTCATCTCCGATTCAAGCATCTCTTTCCCGACTTCCGGGCGAAGCTTGAGAATTTCCTCGCGATGAGCGCGGAACCTTCTCCCGCCTGAATCGGGCCGCGCTCAGAGCCGCCCTGGATTCACTCCTTTACCTTCCATGGCCCGTCGGCGAGACTCGCCGCCCATGGATTCCGCCCAGAAAGAAGATTTGCACGATCGCCTGATGGCGATGCGCCCCGGAAGAATCGAGCCCGGTCTCGAGCGGGTTCGCTGCGTCGCGGAGGCTCTTGGGCTCACGCTGGGAGGCGGGACCTCGCGCTTTGTGCTGGTGGCAGGAACCAATGGCAAAGGGTCGACAGTCGCGTTTCTTGGGGCGATCCTGGAAGCGACGGGTCAACGGGTGGGGCGGTACACGTCGCCCCATCTGATGGATGTCTCCGAGCGTATTCAGATCAACTCGACATGCATCGGATCGGGGGAGTTCGTGTCCCACGGGGTGGACGTGCTCGCGCGTGCCGGAGAGTGCGGGATTGAGCTCACCTACTTTGAGGTGGTGACGCTCATCGCTCTTCTTCATTTCGAGGCGATGGCGGTCGACTGGGCAGTGCTGGAGGTCGGGCTGGGTGGACGATTGGATGCCACCAACATCGTGGAACCCGCTCTTTCGATTGTGACGACCATTGGCATGGATCACATGGATTTCCTGGGACACACGCTGGAGGAGATCGCGTGGGAAAAGGGGGGGATCACGCGTCCCGGTACTCCTCTCGTCACGGGACTGCCCGACGCGTTGCATGCGGCCTCCCTTCGTGAACGGGGAGTCCCCTCCACGACCTGGCGCATTGGGAAGGACTTCAGCGTGGAGATGACCGAGGAGGGAGCTGCCTACCGCAGTGTGCTTGGAACCCGTTCTGGACTTCGATTCGCGCTGGAGGGGGCACATCAGGCTCATAATGCGGGACTGGCCATTGCGGCGGCGGAGCTTCTCCATCCCTCTGTGAGTTCGGAGGAGCTTCAGACGGGATTGCTCGCAGCGATGATGCCCGGCCGAAACGAGTGGGTTCGTCGAGAGGGAAGACCCGACATTCTGCTCGATGGAGCGCATAATGTCCCCGCTGCAGAGGCCTTGCGTCTCACGCTCGAGGCGCTTCCTCGGGAGGCGCGTGTGGTCGGCGTGTTGGCATCTCGGGAGGGCAAGGAGCCCTCAGAATTTGTGCGGGCAGCCGGACGACGGGTGGTTTCCTGGTTCGCCACCACCGCCCCGGATACTCCACGCATGCTCACGGGAACCGAGGTCGCCAGGGCTCTCAAGGATCGGGGGATGGAGGCTTCAGGGGACTTTGAAGATCCGGTTCAGGCATTGAGAGCGGCTGAATCCAGCGCTGAATCGGGAGACATCATCCTCGTGACGGGATCGCTGTTCCTGATCGGTGCGCTCAAGCGGAGCGGTGTTCTCGAGGCCCCATGAACCCGGGACTTCGCTAGAGCGATGAACCGGTGACGATTTTCCCGTTTTCGATGTAGGCGTCCAGGGTGTAGACCGCGCCACCATCTCCGAGGTTCTGCTGACTTGCCGCCGTGATGTCGGTAATCGTCAACTGGCTCGGAGTTCCGGTGATGTCCGTGAGCAATTCGGCGCGGACGATGGCCACCACGGCATCTCCGGTCACGCTTCCATCGGCTTCGAGGTACGCCTCCGAGAGAGGCGTCCATGGTTCCTGGAGGTGGACGAAGATCATGCCCGCCGTACCCACCCACTCCGCGGGAAAGGTGGGGGCTGTTGACAGGCAGTGACCGGTGGAGAGGCAATTGCCGCCTCCTCCAGCCATCGGGAGTTCGAAGCACCCGGCTCCATCAAAGCAGATGGTGTCGTAGAGGTTGTCGATCTTCAGAGCGGCATCGTCCCATCCCATGTTGAACTGGAGCCCGGAAACCAGGTTCATCGTCCCGTTCATGGCCGCGATTTCCAGTGGACAGTCGACCACGTCTCCCGCGGTTCCCGAGATTGCACAGATGGAATTGGAGGCCAGAGTGGTCACGCAGACGTTGTCCGTGCATTCGGAGGTGGTGTCGCATTCTCCGCAGAACCCACCACAGGAGTCGTCCCCGCATTCCTTCCCCTCGCATTGGGGTTCACAGCCTTCCTCGCCGGTCTCCTCGGTCTCGGTCTCCTCGCCGGTCTCCTCGGTCTCGGTCTCCTCGCCGGTCTCCTCGGTCTC
>CAVOCR010000107.1:0-6585 GCA_963694245.1 Myxococcota bacterium | reverse complement strand
CACCGCCGCCCATCGCGTGCCGGCACCGGCTGCGAGCAGCGCGCCTCCGACAAGCTCCGTCACGCCAATCACCGCCGCCGTGATCATCGGCAGCGGAAGATCCAGGCTCTCGAAGAACCCCGCGACCTGCTCAAGATTCTGGAGTTTTCCCCAGCCACTCTCGATGAAAAACCAGCCATAGACAACGCGAAGAACCAGCAACAAGGCAGTCTGTCCGCGAGCTTCGATCGTGTGCCACATTCGTTCCCTCCTGCTCCATCGAGCACGTTCAGGCTAGCATGGGAACCACTGACTCTCGACCTTTCTGGAGAGACCGCGGGCGAATGCAACCACCACGGGAGTCCCCTCTCGGCTCCCCGAACATTCTCGAGCAATCCGCTGGATTTGAATGAGAACCAGCTTGCGACTATCCTCCGACGCGACACGAGGCATGCGTACGGGAGGAGTCAATGGTTCTCAAGGCCGAAAATCTCGTCAAACACTACGGCGATCATCCGGCTCTCCGCGGTCTGAACCTGGAAGTCGGCGCCGGAGAGGTCTTCTGTCTCCTCGGAGCGAACGGCGCGGGAAAGACCACGACGATTCAGCTCTTCCTCGGATTCATCGAGCCGACCTCGGGAAGCGCGAAGATTCAGGGATTGGAGGTCCGGGAAAATGCCCTCGAGACCAAGAAATTCATCGCGTACATCCCCGAGAACGTCATGCTCTACCCGAACCTGACAGGACTCGAGAACCTGGAGTACTTCACGACACTCGCCGGGATCACCCATGTCTGGGAGGCGGAACTGCGCACCACTTTGGACCGGGCAGGCCTCCCAGCGGACTTCGTCGATCAGCCGGTCGGGACCTACTCCAAGGGCATGCGCCAGAAGGTCGGGATCGCCATGGCAATTGCACGACGAGCGCGCCTCCTCCTGCTGGATGAGCCCACGTCGGGGCTCGATCCCAAGGCGAGCAACGAGTTCTCCCAGCTCGTCACGACACTCCGTGACGAGGGAGTGGCCGTATTGATGGCGACCCATGATCTCTTTCGTTCCCGGGAGATCGCCACCCGGATCGGCATCATGAAACGAGGCGAACTGGTCGCCGAGTTCGCCGCGGCAGAGGTCTCCCACACGGACCTCGAGCGCATCTACCTCGAGCACATGCACGATTAGAAGGAGAGCCAGAATGTCGCTCGTTCGTCCCATCGCCACCAAGGAACTGCAGGAGATCATCCGCGATGGACGTCTCCGCCTGCTCGGCGGCATCGTGGTGATCCTCGCGCTCGCGGCGTTGGCGTTTGGAGCCCAGCAGACGCATCGAGCCCAGGAGGCCCGGGAGCACGCCTCGGAGCGCGCTGAGAAACAATGGGAGGGACAAGGAGAAAAGAACCCCCATGTGGCCGCGCATTACGGGACCCACGTCTTCGCACCGACGAGCGTCGCGACCGCCATCGATCCCGGTGTGACCGCCTATCTCGGACGCTCCGTGAAAATCGAAGCCCACAAACGAAACCTCGCAGCCCACTCGGCCGCCGAGGACAGCGCCAGCTTCCAGCGGATGGGGTCCTTCTCCGTCTCCATGGTCCTTCTTCTTCTCGTCCCGCTCCTCATCATCGCGCTGGGTCATGGCCTCTGGAGCCGGGAGCGGGAAAGCGGAACCCTCCGGCAGCTTCTGAGCACTGGTGTGGAGCGGAAGAGCCTGCTCTTCGGAAAAGCGATCGCCCTCTTTCTCTCCATCGCGCTGCTCCTTGTCCCGGCTGCCGTTCTCGTCCTGGGGGTTCTGTGGGCCCTGGGGGGTGGAGATGCCTCCACGCTGATGCGCCTCGCGCTGCTGGGACTCGGATACTGCGTCTACTTCGGCATCTTTGGGGGGCTCACGCTCTACGCTTCCGCCGCTTCCGGGTCCTCACGAGCGGCCCTCGTCGCGATGATCGGGGCCTGGGGCCTCTTCTGTCTCGTGCTGCCCCGCGCCGCCACCGAGGTGGCCAGCGCCGCAAGACCGCTCCCCAGCCAGGCGTCCCTCGCTCGCGACGTCGCGAAGAGTCTCGAGGTCGGAATCGACGGCAACCTGGAGCGCGAAGCCGCGGTGGAAGCGCTCGTGGAGGACATGCTCGCGGAAGAAGGCTATTCCGACACCGGAATGCTTGTCGATGCGGCCACCATCAGCGGCGTGGAGCTCCAGGCGGAAGCGCGATGGGAAGACAGCATCCACGATCACCACATGCGCGCCTTGAGCGATCAGATGAGCGCACAGGAGGATTTCGTCACGCTCGCCGGGTTCCTCTCCCCGTTCGTGGCCATGCGCTCCCTCTCCGCCGGTCTGTGTGGAACGGACTACGCCCATCATCGCCACTTCACGGAATACACGGAAGGCTGGCGAAAATCGCTGGTGACGATGCTGAACAAGGCGTTCGCCGACAACGCGGGCGATGCGGGCTGGGACTACAAGGCAGGCCCCGAGGTCTGGAAGAACGCGCCCGCTTTCAACTACGCCGAGCCCTCGCCGACGTTCGCGCTTCAGGTCCACCTCCGGAGTGTCCTCGCCCTCGCGCTCTGGGCCTTCCTCTCCCTGGGACTCGCGCTCCGCTCCGCACAACGAGTGAGGGTCACATGAGCACCTTCCGAACAGTCCTTCAACTCGAATGGCGGATCCTGAAGCGGGATCGTTCCGCCCTGGCAGTGCTCGGAATCTTCGCTCTCTTCCTGATCCTCGCAGCGCTTGCGGGAGGACATCAGGCGAACTCGCTTGCGAACGGAATCGAGCGCACGCAATCCGAGGAGGCCACACGCTACGCCCAGCTGGCGATCCGTCTCTCGGAGCTGGAAAAGAGCGAGACCCCGCTGAGCGCTGAGGATCCCCGGGATTCGGTATGGATGGGTGCCGTGGGTTCCGCTCGCGTCGCCTCCCTTCCACCCGCCCCGCTGGCATCCATCGCCATCGGCCAACGAGACCTTCATCCCCAGTCGGTGCGCGTGACGAGCGAGGTTCATCTGACCCGGGAGCGCGAAACGGAGACCCCCATGGCGGGTCCGACCCGGCTCCGTACCGGTGCTTTTGACCCGGCCTTCCTCTTCGTGATTCTTTTTCCCCTCGTGGTGATCGCCCTCTCCTACGAGCTGCTCAGCGGCGAGCGAGAGCGCGGAACCCTCGCCATGCTCCTCTCCCAGCCCGTATCCCAAAGCGAACTGGTGATGGGCAAAGCCACAGCCCGCCTGAGCGCGCTCTCGGGGGCCACCCTGCTCTTTGCGGTATTGGGACTCGTCGTGGCGGGCGCCGATCTCGGCGCGCCCGGGGCTCTCCTGGCCCTGTGTCTATACGCCGGGGTCCTGATCATGTGGGCCGTGTTCTGGTTCGCCGCCGCCATTCTGGTGAACTCGCAGGGGGGAACGTCTGCAAAGAATGCGCTGGTGTTGGTGGGGATGTGGCTCATCCTCGTGATCATCGTCCCCGGACTCGTCAACGTCGGCGTCGACACCCTGCACCCTCCCCCCTCCAGCATCGACCTTCTTCACGAAGCGCGCGAGGCGACGCAGGATGTGGAGAAGGAACTCAACGGGCTCGCAGGGCGTCATGACGTGGACCCCGGATCCGGAGAGACCGCCCAGCGAATCGCGGTCGTCCAGGAAGAACTCGCACGCCGTGCGGAGCCCGTTCACCAGGAGGTGAGCGCGCAGATTGCGAAGCGACAATCCCTTCTCGATTCCCTTCGATTCCTCTCGCCTGCGATTCTGGTGCAGCTCGCGCTCGAAGACGTGGCGGGATCGGGCGGGGCCCGTCATCAACGATTCGAAGCCCAGGCGGATGCGTTCCACGACGCCTACCGCGCCTTCTTCTCCGAGCGAATTCAGAAGGGCGTCCGCATGGGCACCGCGGATCTGCAGGCCGTCCCGAGGTTCATCCACGAAGAAGAGGCATCGGGCGCTCTCCTGCAACGCATTTTCACGGCGATGGGGGCCCTGCTGGCCGCCGCCGCAGGGCTCATGCTCTGGGCACGAAGAGGATTGGGCCGGATCGGACGCCTGACGCGCTGATCAGCGGATGCTGAGGAGCTCCACGTCAAACACCAGGGTTCCGGCGGGAGCGCCGCGGCGCTTCGGCTTGTCGCCGTAGGCCAGTTTGCCTGGGATCCAGAAGCGACGCTCCTCTCCCACGCTCATCAACTGCACGCCTTCGGTCCAGCCCGGAATCACCTTGTTCAAGGGGAACGAGGCGGGTTTTCCCCGGGAAACGCTGCTGTCGAACGCCTTTCCATCCGTCGTCCAGCCCGTGTAGTGAACGGTGACGACGCTAGTGCCGGTGGGCCTGGTCTCGCCATCTCCGGGCGTCAGAACCCGAGAAGCGAGACCACTCGCCGTCACCTCGGCATCCGCCGGGGCTGCGGCCACGTCTTCAGGAGCGGTCGGCATGGGCGCACGCTTCGGAACACCGACGAGCTTCGTTGCGCCGACCTCCTCCATCACCTGTTGATAGCTCGCGACACCTCCCCCCACACGGTGGCAGTGGTTGCGATGACAGGAGGTGAATCCCGCGGGAGGCTTCCGAGGATCAAACTCGACCTCCGTGGACTCGACCGGCTTCGCGGGCTCCACCGGATTTGCCTCCGCCTTCTTCTCCACCTTCGGCTCCGCGGCGGGAGCAGTCGGCTTCTCCGACCCCTCACAACCCAGCGTGAACACGAGCGCACATAGGGCGTATCCCAGGAACATTTTCTGGATCATCACGGCAATTCCTCCATTGCGAAAACCATCGATGGGGGAAGCGTGTACCACGAGATGCGCCGCCGCTCAACAGGCAGGTCTTCTCCATGCATTACCTCCAAATGGCTCCAAAATGAGACTTGACCGTATTGGGGCCACCCCGCATGGTGGATCATCTTTATAAAACACACGTCGATGAGGTACAGCCATGGACACCAATCCCCCCGGCAGGTTCCAGGAACTCCTTGCATTGTCAAAGACGCTTCCAGAGGCCTTCAAGACTGGAAACGGGCCGGAGAGACTCCTGGAGATCATCGGAAAACTCCGTGAACTGCCCCCCAGCGAGAAGACCGAGGCTGCGGCCGTCCTCGGCGGCATCTCCCTCGTTCTGGCGTTCGTCTTCGACTCAGGAGTTCTCGCGGTGTTCTTCGCCGCATGCTCCCTCTATTTTTCCTACACCGCATGGAAGGCGCCGTCGGATCCCGACGCGATACCCCTTTCCCCGAACAGAACCAACTTCATCCTCGGCCTCAGCGTTCTCGCGCTCTTGGTGGGTGGGTCGGGAATGAACGACGAAGAGTCCCTCGAAGAAGACGTCACGACCAGCCCAGTCCAAACAGAGGAAGAGCCCCAGGGCATACCGGCAAGCATCCAGGGAATCTTCACGATGATCCCTGGGGATCCGGGCTGCTCCACACAGAAGACGAGTCTGGTTCTTTCGGAGAATGCGCTGGCCAGCACGTCCTCCGAAGACCCCGACTGCAATCTGTCGTACAAGATCACGCGAGTCATGTCCGAGGGACCCAATCACAAGCTCTATTTCGAAGAGGATGAGTACTTCTCCCTCATCGAGAAAGAAGATGGGTTCTCGCTCACGCCCCCGTCACACGGGCGATTGATTGGGACATTCCTGGTTCCCGCGAAGGCGCAGGAAATGGCCCTTCAGAAGGCGGCGGAGCAGCCTGATGGGCGAAGAGGTCGTCTTGCACGTTACCGAGAAGAGGCCGCGGAAGCAGCTACCGCCGAAGCAGCCGCAGGCGAAATGGCGGCCTTGGCGGACAACGAGCTCGAGGAAGCAAAACCCCTCGCCGCAGACTCCGATGCCGAGGCGGTTCAGGCAGAGCCAACACCGGCGCCAGAGCCTCCGCCTCCACCCGCACGGGCGGAAGCCTATCCGGCTCCATGCGAAGGCCTCGACATGGACCTTCATGTGGAAATCAAGAAGGACGAGGGTTGGTGCACACCGAGTCTTCCCGCGCTGGTTGCGCTGAGCGCCGGAAAGAAGTTTCCGGGAGTCCCGGATGGGTATGACGATGACAATTCCATCGCGATTCTGGGCAAACCAGACAAGCGGCTCGATGAGAGCAGTGGATTGAGCAGCAAAGAGCGAAAGGGGCTGGCGCGCGAGACCAAATCGACCCTCTTCCATACGACGCTCTCGGGCTCCACCTGCGACCCCAAGTTCGTCAACTCGGTGGGAAAACTGAGTCTCACCTGCGAGGTCGGAAACGAGTCCTTCTACACCTCAAGTGCGCCCACCGTGAAACGCACGGTCGAGTGTGAGACGATGGAAGGAGACTCCTGCGGTGAATGCGACTCTCATGGCGATTGCGAGGGCTGGTTCTGTGGATGCTCACGATCGCGCTGCTTTTTTGGAACGTGCACGAGGTGCCCCTCGGAGCGCATGTGCGAAGACCCCGAATATGACGTTCGTACAAAAGACTGGAAGCTCTCAGCCAAGTTCAAGGATGAGCGCAAGGAGGTCGCCCAGAAGATCGCGGAGGACTCCTACAGCGAAAAGATGCTCCTCGTGTTCAAGGTCCAATCTCTCTGGCGCAAGACGAGAATGGGCAAGGAGTGTGAAGAGGACTGGGATGGAAAACGTGTCTGCGAGAAGGTGGTC
>CAVOCR010000106.1:0-6591 GCA_963694245.1 Myxococcota bacterium | reverse complement strand
GCCCTCTCCATGCTCCAGGATGAGAAACTGGTGCCGTTGCCCGATGAATTCCTCGGGATTTTCGGTGAATCGGGAGTCCATCTGGCTCATGGGGCAGAAGGCGCGTCGGTCCCCGATCCGCACTTCATAGCCGCCCTTGTTCACGGTCTCAACGATCCCCTCGACAGGGGTCTGGGTCATGAATGCCTGGGCGAGGACCGCGTCGTCCCGAATATCTTTGAGTGCAGCGACAGAGACGCGGATGGTTCCATCTTGTTCCGATCGACCCACGATGCGGGCCTCGAGGGTGTCTCCGACCGCATGTTGCAGTTCGCCTTCTGTGTTTTCCAGTTCCGAGCGGGGGACCATGCCCTCGGCTTTTCCGCCGATGTCCAGGAATGCCAGATCCAATCCGATGGAGGCGATGACTGCCTGTACCGTGTCTCCAGGATTCAAGGCCAGCGGCGCGCCCATTTCTTCGAAGAGGGCAGCAAAATCATCAGAAGCGTCATGTTCGGGTCGTCGGGTCTGCATCAGGGCTCCGGTTGCGGAGGTTCGCGGCATCCTAGCGGTGGTCCTGCCGGGGGGTCAATCGCCATTCGAGTTGGGAGTCGGGAGATTTCGCCGTTGATGGGCTCGTTGGGCTGTGATACTCCGCCCTCCATGAGTGAGACCACAGACAATCAAACGCTGGGATTGGACGCCGACTTCCGTTGTGGGGTCGTGGCCATTGTCGGGCGTCCCAACGTCGGGAAGTCGACTCTGCTCAATGGAATTCTGGGCGAGAAGATCGCGATCGCCTCGCCGCGCCCGCAGACGACGCGGGACAACATCCTCGGGGTGAAGCATCTGCCAGGTGTCCAGATCGTGTTCGTGGACACTCCAGGCATTCACAAGCCCACGAGTCCGTTGAACAAGGCGATTGTTGCGACGGCCCTCTCGGCGCTGCGGGGAGTGGACCTCATCCTCCTGGTGGTGGATGTGGAGAAGCAACTGAAGCGGAGTTCGGGCATTGGTCGGGCGAATGAGCGCATTCTTCAGGCGGTGAAGGAGGCGGGTAGTCCAGTGATGCTCGCTCTCAACAAGGTCGACATCGCCAAGAAGCATCTCCTGCTCCCCGTGATGGAGGCGTGGCACAAGATGCATGCGTTTGAAGCCATGGTTCCGATTTCGGCGCGCACGGGGGATGGAGTGGAGGCGCTCATCGAAGCGATTTCGGAACGGATGGAGCCCGGTCCCGCACTCTATCCGGACGACATGGTCACGGATCGTTCGATGCGCTTTCTCGCGTCGGAACTCATTCGGGAAAAGTTGTTCCTGCAACTCAATCAGGAGATTCCCTACGCCGTGGCCGTGGAGATCGAGACCTGGACGGAGAAAGAGCACCTCACGCATATTCGCGCGGTCATTCACGTGGAGAAGGATTCGCAAAAGCGGATTGCCGTTGGCGCTCAGGGCTCTCGGGTCAAGGCCGTCGGAATCGCCGCGCGCGAGGATCTGGAACGATTTTTGGAACGGAAGGTTCACCTCGAACTCTTTGTGCATGTTCAGGCGCGCTGGAGCGAGGTGCCGGGACAGCTGCGTCGGTTTGGGTATGAAGGCGAGGGAGAAGGAAGCGCATGAATCCTCTCATCGCCATCGTCGGTCGGCCGAATGTTGGAAAGTCGACCCTCTTCAATCGAATGGTTCGTTCTCGGGCCGCGATTGTCGACGACACGCCCGGCGTGACCCGGGATCGCCATTATGCGGAGTGCACCTGGTTTGGTCGCACGTTCACGGTCATCGACACGGGGGGATTCGACCCGCTGGATGATGAGGGGATGTATCCGTTGATGCGCGAGCAGGCGCAGTTGGCGATTGAGGAGGCGGATGTCGTTCTCTTTCTGCTCGATGCCCGCGCAGGGGTCACTCCCGCGGATCATGAGATCATGCGCATTCTTCGACAGACGGAGAAGCCTGTGTTGGCGGCCGGAAACAAGGTCGAGGGACAGGCCACGGAGAGTGGACTGGGCGAATTCTACGAGCTCGGAGTGGAGTCCGTCGTTGGAGTCAGCGCGGAGCACGGGACGGGAATTCAGGACCTCATTGAGGATTTGATCGCGGCGATGCCTCCCCAGGACGAGTCGGAAGAGAGTGAAGACGAGACAGTCACGCGGGTCGCGGTCATCGGCAAGCCGAATGTCGGGAAGTCCAGTTTCATCAACAGGCTCCTGGGCGCTCCGCGTCTTCTGGCGAGCGATGTCCCGGGCACGACACGGGATGCCATTGACTCGGCATTCGAAGTGGAGGACCGGAAATATCTGCTCATCGACACGGCGGGGATTCGGCGGAAGCGCTCCATTTCGCTTCGCGTTGAGCGTTTCAGTGTGGTCAAGGCGCTCAAGAGCCTTGAACGTGCGCATGTCGCACTTCTCGTCATCGATGCCAACAGCGGGGTCACGTCTCAGGACGCTCGTCTCGCGAATCTCTGCATGGACCGTGGCTGCGCCGTCGTGGTGGTGGTCAACAAATGGGACACCATTGAGACTGAGACAGATTCGGCGGGGACTTTCGTGAAGGAGATGTGGCGGACGCTCCCGTTCATGACCTGGGCTCCCGCCATTTTCACGAGTGCTCTCACGGGACAGAGGGTCCTGAAAACACTCGAGATTGTCGACGAGGTGCGCGCTCGTGCGCTGCACCGGATTCCGACGGGTGAGATGAATCGTTTCCTGGCCGTGACCCAGGATCGGCATCCACCCCCGCTTCATCACAATCGCAAGGTGAAGATGTACTACGCGACACAGGTCTCGTCGGGACCCCCGACCATCGTCGTGAGCACGAACATGCCGGATGGGGTCACCGCCGCCTGGCGCCGTTTCTTCGAGCGTCAGCTTCGGGAGACCTTCGACTTTGAAGGCACTCCGATTCGGCTGCTCTTTCGGCAGCGTGGCGAGACCGACGAAGAGAAGAGTGTCCGAAGGTCGAGTCGAACGAAACGCAAATCACGTTAGAAGGCATGGTTCAAGAAGCGTGGACCGCGTTGACACAAAAGGGTCCAGAGGGTATACGACCCCACTCACCCAGCAAGCGTCCAGCGACGGACGAGGAGGCAAAGGTGGCGGAACCAAAGACAAAGAAACGATACGGAACCAGTCGAAAGCGGGGACAGGCTGATCTGGCCAGGGCTGACGATGTCCAGGACAGCCTGGAAGGCGTATGGGAGTGGATTCGCCGCTATCGATACCCTGCAGGCATTGGTTTGGGAGCGCTTTGCCTGTTTGTCGTGGGCCTCGAAATCTGGCAGCAGAGCACGCTCGAAAGCGAGCGTGCCGCGGGCCAGGAGTTCAGCGCCGCATCGGACCTTCTCAGCGCCCCGATCGTCGCGCCCGGCGACGAGGCTCCGGCAGAAGGGGTCTCCTTCGGGACGGAACAGGAGCGCGCATCCGAGGCGCTCGCGCAGTTGGACGCGTTTGTGGCGGCAAATTCAGGTGGAAAGCTTGAGGCTTCCGCTTCACTCGTGGGAAGCCAGCCGCTTGCGGACCTGGAGCGGTGGGAGGATGCCCTCGGTCGGATCCAGCCCTGGCTCGATGAGAACCTGGACGCGGACATGACCCCCATTCTTCGTCAACGGGCGGCGCAAGTCGCTCTTTCGAACGGAGATGCAGCGGGGGCCCGTGCGCAGTTTGAAGCGCTGGTGACCGCGAGCAACTGGTGGCATCAGGCATCGGCGCATCTCGGTCTGGGAGATCTCCAGCACCCGGGATTCGTCGGAGAGGGAGCGGATGCGGAAGCGGCGCGCAAGCATTACGATGCGGCGCTTGAGTCCCTTGCGAATCACGACAAGAGTTCGCTCGCACAATCGGTTCGTTCTGTCGTTCAGACACGCCTCGCGGCACTTCCCTAGGCGCCTCCAGATGTATGTTCTGGCTCGATTCCTCACCCATGCGTCTCTACTGCTGTTGAGCGGATGCGCGGGGAGTCTCGCTGAAGGATTGCGCGCAGGGGATCCTGGCGCCGAGCGCCCGATCCTCGAGTCTGGCTGGACTCTTCCCCTCTATGAACTCGGGCCTGTCCCCTGGTTTCCTCAGGACTTCGGTCGGGGGATGGTGGTGGACGAGGTTCTCTACGTCGGTGCCGGAGACGGAAGCGTTCGGGCGATTCGGGAATCGGGGGAGGTGCTCTGGACGGCGCGAACCGGGGAGGCTGTGGTGGCCCGCCCGGTGGTCGACGGCGAGCACGTTCTTGTGGCCTCCATGGATGGCCATCTGCGCTCCTTGAGTCGTCAGACGGGTGTCGTCGAGTGGGAATATGATTGTGGAGGGGCCATTCGCTCTGAGCCCACGCTGGACGGCGGTCGGGTCTTCTTCTCCAACGAACGCAACGAGATTCATGCTCTCGACGCCGTGACCGGCAAGTATCTCTGGCATAAACGGCGTTCGCATCGCACGGAATTCACGATCACCGGAACCTCCTCGCCCGCGGTCGCTCAGGGAAAGGTGCTCGTGGGATTTTCAGACGGGGCCTTTCTCGCGCTCGCGCCCGAGGATGGAACCACTGGATACAACGTGAAACTGGGGGCGATTGCCGATCGGTTCACCGATGTGGACACGCACCCTGTCGTAAGAGATGGCGTGGTCTACGTGGCTTCGTTTCGTGGGGGAATGCACGCGCTTCGCGTCGAAGATGGAAAGGAGCTCTGGTCGCAGCGCGTGGAGGGGGCGACGACTCCGGTGTTGACGGGGGATGCTCTTCATTTTGGAACGTCGAACCATGAAGTGGTGTGTCTGGATCGAATGACGGGAGCGGTTCGTTGGCGTACCCGATTTACGACGGGGATGCCCGGAGAGCCGGTCCTCGCGGGTCGCTGGCTCCTCGTGACCACGGACGAGAAGCTCGCGGTCCTGGAAGTCGATACGGGGCGTGTCCGAGAGACATGGCCTCTATTGAATGGAATCGCCGCAACACCGATGGTGGGGCGACATGGGGTCTACGTGGTGTCCAACCGGGGGGCTCTGCACGCCTGGAGATGGGCGCGATGAACGCGCACGCCTGTCGGGTTTTTCTGATGGTGGCCGGTGCGCTGAGTGCCGGGTGTTCCGGCTCTTCCTCGAGTTCGATTGCCGACAACGGATCCGAAGCGCCTCTCAGCGGGTTCGAGAGTGGCGAGGAATCCTCCTTTTATCTGGTCGATTCGGACGCAATCGAGGGGGGGGGCATCGATGCCACTCTTCCGGCGGACGAGGGATGCACTTCGGATTCTGAATGTGATTCGGGGGAGGCCTGCTCGTGTCTGGGGGACTGTGTTCCGGCAGGGGGGCTCGCGTGTGTTGAAGACAAGAACTGTGGCAGTGAAGCGTATTGCGACGTCTGCAGTGGTCATTGTGAATCCCTGAAATCGTCGTGCGAATCCTGTACCGAGGATCATGAATGCGCAGGCGTGGGGTCTGCCTGTCTCGATCTTCTCTCTGGGGAGCGTGTATGCGGGACGGCCTGTCTGAGCGCAGCGGCGTGTCCTCCCGGCTACAGCTGTGTCGGCGTTGTGAATGTTTCAGTCAATCAATGTGTTCCGACTTCCGGTACGTGTGCGTCCGTCGGTGAGTGTCAGGTGGACGCCGATTGTCCGTTCCCCATGATTTGCAACGCGGTCGTTCTTCTCTGCGCCGACGGATGCGCGGATGATCAGGCCTGCAGTGAGGGTCTGGTATGCGAAGGGGGGCATTGCGTCGCGGGCTGTGACGACGCGAGTTCTCCGTGCCCGGCCAATCAGATCTGTGAGGCGGGCCATTGCACGATCCCCGGCGGGTGCGTGGGTTCGACGGACTGTGAGGCAGAAGAGACCTATTGCGATCTGGAAACCCACATGTGCGTGAGCGGGTGTCAGGCGGACTACGACTGCAAGAACTCCGCGATGACCTGCGAGGAGGGCGCCTGCGTCCCGAAGGCATGTACCGGGAATTGGCAGTGTGCATTCGGCCAGTTCTGCAATCCTGGGACCGGGGTCTGTGAAGATGCCCTCGGGCCCTTCTGTGCAAGCTGTGATCCCGGGAACGACACGGTGTGTGCTCCGGCTGGGGCGGGAAACCTCTGTGTGGACTTCACGGATGAGAACAACTCGGACCTCGGGGCCTACTGTCTCGTCAGCTGCGCGCTCGATCCGGAGAACGGTTGTCCGCAGGGATATGCATGTACCCCCGTTGAAACGGGTGAAAACAGCGAACTGCTCTGCACTCGGGATTGTCCGGTCCCCCCGGTCGGTGCGGCCCCCGCTCCCTGAGCGGAGAAGTCTTCCCGTCGCGCCTTCCCACTTTCCGAGATCGCGACATTCCTGTCAGCACCTGCCGTCAATTGTGATCAAAGTTGCGAGTTCACCGTCTGGAGGCATTCGGGTTTCAGGGCCGTTTTCGCGCCTGTGGCCTGAGGGGGTGTCTTTTGGGTTTACTCTGTTAAATCAATGGGTTCTGGTGTCTTTTTCGGGTGGTTTTCGGGTCCGTCTGGGGGCCTGGTTACGCTTCCTCGAATCGTGTCTGAGACTTGGCAGATGTCTTGCAACGTAAAAGGGAAGTGTCCTCGTCGCGGACCGTTACTGAGCCAGGAGTCCTGCATGTCCAAGATCACCGCCTGTCGAACTCT
>CAVOCR010000105.1:0-6630 GCA_963694245.1 Myxococcota bacterium | reverse complement strand
AGACGTTGTTGGGAGGAGAGTCATCGTAGATGCACGTGGTCCCAGACATGCAGGGGGCGAGACCCACTCCACACGCATTGCCACTCTCCCCGTCGTTCAACATGCACTGATAGGGACCTCCGCTCTGCATCGCCTGACATGTGGCGATCGACTCGTCACAGAGTCCCTCTCCCGCAGCCGCACAGGAATCCCCAACCGCCTCCGGACCCAGACACGCGACGGAGGTCTTCGCAGCGTCCGCATACATGCAATCGGTCCCGGGCTCGCAATCACCCACCTGAAGACCACAGACGGCTCCCTCATCTTGAAACGGGAGGCAGCGCGTATCGACGGGAGAGGCATCGTAGCTGCAGGACAACCACGGCGGGCACGTGCCAGCTGAATTGCAGGAATCTCCCTCACCCACCCAGGCGCGACACAGCTGATTCGTGGATCCCGGGATCTCCTGCACGCAACTGGAGCCCTCCGGACAATCGCCCATCGCATGCCCATTGCAGGACTCTTCCAGAGCCCGATTGGGATAACACTGGCGAATCAAATGAGCGGGACCGTCCCAGTTGCACGCGCTGCCGGCCACGCAACCGCCCACTCCCGGTCCACAGGACGTTCCCAGCTCCCCCTGCCCGAGGCACGTGGAGTCAAATCCCGACACCGCATCCCCCTGGACACACGCCAGTCCTTCCGCGCAGGTGACCGTGAGATCCCCGCAGGGACCATTTTCAACCTGAATCGTCTTGCAGATCGAATGAGGCGACCCGGGATGAGTGGGGAGACACATCAGACCCGCCGCGCACGGCGCTCCTCCCATTCCACAGGGTTCTCCGGAACCCACTGGAGCGGTGCAGACCGAGCTCACAGTGGGACTGTACAGATGCACGGCATCATTCTCGGCATCCACGATGATCAGCTGGTCACCCAGTGTGGCGAGGCTTTTCGGCGCAAACGCGCCCTCGTCTGGCAAAATCCACCAGAGGTGCGTCCCAGAGGCCTCGAAGACCGCCACACGACCCGCTTCAGGGTCGGCCACATGAATCCGATTCGCCCCATCCACGACCACCCCTGTCGGCGCAATGAGCCCCCCGTCCTCGAGAGCAGGCCCTCCAAGAGAAGCCCCGTCCGTCGCACCCGGTTCACTGGCTTGCGACGACCAGCCACGCACCGTTCCTGCCGTGGGATCCGCAACCCAGAACCCGGCAGAGGAGCCCGCAATCCCCAGGGGTTGGATGAGAGGAATCTCGCCACCATCCAGACTGCCCTGGAAGGTCGAAGACCACAGAGGGGTCGTCGCACCAAATGCCGTAAACACGTCTATGCGACTCTCATCAGGGACCGTCACATGCAAGGTGGCGCCCATCGAGTCCTCTCCCACCATCAACATCTGAACGCGCACATCTCCCGGACCCTGATCTCCAAAGAGACCCTCGCCATCGCCCGCTCCACCCAGGGTGCCACGCCAGCTTCCATCCAATTCAAGCACCACGATCTGTTTCCCGGCCGCATCCGCCACCAGGAGCTGATCGGCGACATCCAGGCCCACCGGCGATACCGCATCACCTCCAGAAGCCGCCACCAGATCAACCGCCAGCTGAACCTGTCCGCTTCCATCCATTCGAACCAGGCGACTGTTGCCCGTATCGGCGACCCAGACATGTCCGGATGCGTCCACTGCGACATCCCCTGGAGAAGACCACGTTTCCGGGCTCAATCCAGTGGGGGCCCACGTCTCGGACCACTCGAACCCATTGACGGCCCCCAGGGGAGCGCACACCTCTCCCGGGGCGCAGGTCTCCCCGACACCACTGCAATCCTCTCCCGTTCCCTTCACGATTTGGCAGATCAGCGTGTCCGTCCCGGGATCCAGGGCGCACAAGGCCCCTTCCACGCATTGACCCACCCCGGGACCACAGGGCTCCCCGGGTTCCGCGTCTTCAAAACACGCCTTTTCGCTGGAGCCCGGAGCGACTTCGATGCAGGTCGTTCCTTCCACACACTCCGCGACACCCACTCCACAGGGCTCACCCGCCTCTGCGAGGTCACTGCCCGTTCCGGTCTCATCCCCTGTCTCCTCGGAGGTCGTCTCCTCCCCCGAATCCCCCGTGTCGGCATCGGAGACTTCGCCCGATTCCTGCCCCGACTCCTCTCCAACGTCCGCTCCGCTCGTTCCATCCTCGGCGCCGCCCTCAGACTCCACGGCCCCCTCTTCACCACTCTCCGATGCCGTGCCGGTCCCGCCTCCATCGGGAAAGGCGTAAGTCACGTCCGCCCCTCCAGAGAAGTCAGGCAGGGGATCCGCGCCCCCAGCGCCTCCTGCCGTGCCTCCACCGCCACATCCAATTCCCGTCACAACTCCGCACAGGAAAAGAAGCGATCCTCCCCATCCGAACCATGATTGTGGCCTCATCTTCACTCTCCTGACTCGTGTCTGAAATGCGCTACACGCTACCATGGCGCATGCCGTGTTTCCAGGCGGAGATTCACCCATTGAAACCCGGATGCTGCCAATCATTCTTCTCGGGGTTCATTATGCGAAATCGTCTCGAGCCCCTCGCGAAAGAGCACGATGATTTCCGATTCATCAATGGACTCCACATGGCCCATTCCATGGGATTTGTGGACGATGAAGTCTCCTGAATTGAAGGACCGGTGACGATCCCAGGGACGCGCCTGCCAGGAAAGCACCGGGTCCGTCAGCTCCTTCCAGCGCGCACTGGTCACACTGGAACTGGCCGATCCCTTCTGGGTTCGCTCGGGCCCCTTCCTCTTCTTCTCCTGTATTTTCATCAGCTTGCGAAGCTGCTCGTTCTTCCGGTCTTCCATGTCGACTGGAGGTTTGAAGCTCACAAAGTTCCCACAGGTTCGACACTGAACCTGTTTGACCTGCCCTGCGTGCACGGCGGCCACATTGCAATCAAGATTGAGACGACACGTGGTGCAATGGGCTTCAATGATGTCGCCAGGCGACGGAGACGAAGAGGAACTCATGACTTCTCCTTTCGAGAGATACGCAATGCATGAAGATGAACGCCCATGTCCTGGAGCACCGGATGAACCGAGGGGTCCCGCCGAAGCGCCTGGAGATCCTGGAGCGCAAGGAGCGGCGCCAGAGCGAGGCCTATCCGAGTCGGACTGAACGGGTTGACGATCAATGCCCTTTGAATGGCGTACTGCACCGACCAGGTCGGATGAAGTGCGATGGACTCGAGGACCCTCGCCAGCGCAGGGCGAGCTGCCGCAATATGCACGACATCATCCTCCCGGGTTCGCGGATTCTGGAGAATGTTTTTCAACACTTCGGGATTCGCATCCAGCGCAAGCCGCTTGAGTGCATCCCGATTGTGCATTCGCGCCTTCGATTTCCGCTCTCCAAGTGTCATCTCTCCTTCTGGAAGCGGAACTCCCTGCCAATTCTTCTCCAGGACTTCACGCTGAGCGGGAAGATCCATGAAAGACAGCGCCACGGTCAAGTGCTCCTGCTCTCGGGCGATTCGATAGATGTTTTGACGAAGCTCATAGGGAAGGAGACCCCTCCCGTCGATCAGGACCCGTGCCACCGTGCAGTAGGTCAGCTTTTCCTCGGCGGTTCCCAAATGGGAATGCAGACGATGAAGGAGAGCCTCCGTGATGCCCGCGCTCTGGCTCCGAAACTCCTGGGACACGATCCGGGCATGCGAGGTGATCTCAGGAAACGCAGCCACACGCTTGAGAAGCCGCCGATGAGCTGTCTTCACCTCTTCAGGCGATGGACTCCGACTCTCCGAATTCTCCGCATTCATGCATTCGTCCTCGACGAATCTCCCAACACGGTCTGCACCGCCAGTTGACGCGCTCTCTGAGCGACAAGACCTGCCACCTCCTCCGAGGGGCCCGACGTCACCCGCATCTCAAACTGAAGAGACGGGTGATCCCCGCGTGCGACCTCAAGCTCCATGTACACGCTCTGTCCGGGGGCCACTTCAATCGGAGACGGAAATGCATTGAAGCTCTGCTTCCAATGCGTAGGAGGATCGTGTGGAAACGTGCGGATGTGAACGTCCTCCGTCAACTCCGCATCAAAGGCACACGCAAATCCATCCACCACCCCGGACCGTGTGACAGGGAGAACCAGTTGAGTCACACGTTTCCATGTGGACGGCTGATGGAAGTCGATGGATTGCCAGAGAGACCATTCGCTGAACAGCTCCGTGGACTCCACCTGGATCGTATGCTTGTTCTCCGACACCCAGGGCAGCGCACTCGAATAGTCCAGCCCATGCGCCTCCGAAAGATGCTGCCCCCAGAACATGCGCTCCGCACGATAGGACTCCGGCGAAGCGAGAGCCACGTGACACTCAAGCCGTCCGGGCACGAACACCCCTTCAGGCTTCATGTGACGCTCAAGGGCATCGACCATGTAATGCGCGGTGTTCTCCCCCACGCCCATGCTGTCGAGGGTCTCCGAGAGCAGCACGTCCACCCGCTCCGGAAGCGTCACGCGTGTCGAGAGTCCCTCGATCGGGATGAAACGATCCGCCCCAAAACCATTGGCCGCGAGGATCCCGACAGCGGCATCCAGAGCCTCCTTGTCCAACTCGATCCCATACACGCGGGTGGCACCGGCCTGAAGCGCCATCAAGCTCAAGGGTCCGAGCCCCACTCCAATTTCACAGACGACCCGATCTCCGCACGTTTTCTGAATGGCCTGCGAATAGGCAGTCATCCGTCCATCATCAACCATCATCTTCTTGTAGTCGGCCAGCTTGCGTATATCCATCGGTTCCCTCTCGGTGTACTGGCGAGGAGTCTACTTCGTCCAACAGAGAACCTCCAGAGAACGCCTCCCTGGCGATTCCCCCCGGGAGCCACTATCCTTGCACTCTTTCAAGACAAGGAGTGCGCCGCATGAACATCCGCCGGACCATGTCCCTCCTGGTCCTCACGTTCCTGTCCGCGGCTCTTTGCGTGACGGAGACCTCGGCAGCTCCACCTCCGGACGAGGACACCTACCGCGCTTGTGGACTGAGTCACGGAGAATTCACGGGGGCGATCACTGTCCACCCCTTGAACTGGAGCGAACTCAAACGCCCTCTGTGCGTACTCGAAATCCGCCCAGAACAGCCCCCAAAACAGGGAGAGAAATGGCCTGTCGTCGTGCTCCTCCATGGACTTCGCGGCGCTCCTGCCGACTGGCTTCGATTTGCCCAGATTCATCGCCGCATCCAGGAGGTTCAGAAAGAGGGTTCCATGCCCCCTGCCGTGTTTCTCATTCCGACGGGGTACAACGGCTATTGGACCAACTGGGTGGACGGAAAACATCCCTACCGGGACCTCGTCTTTGCCTATCTGCGCGATGCAGAGGCCCGCACTCCACACCTCTCGAAAGATCCGGCCCAGCGGGCGATCGCGGGATACTCGATGGGCGGATTCGGAGCGTTGTCCATCGCCCTGGATCACCCCGAGGAGTTTGGCATCGCCATTGGAATGAGTCCCACGGACCTGGTCATCGCGACGGAGCAGCAGCCCAACCGCAAGGTCTATCAACGGATTTTCGGGAATCCCATCGACCCGGGGGCCGTGCGCGCAGTCAACCCCCGGAATCGCATCGAAGACGGAAAGGGGAGAGACCAGGTGTTCCGCCTCTTCGTGGGGACTTCAGAAGGAGCCAAGTTCACGCGAGGCACCCGGGAACTGAACGCCGCGATGCACAGACGAAATCTTCAAGTCGACCTCACGGAGATTCCGAACGGGACGCATGGCTGGGAAACCACATGGGCAGCGGATGTGCAGCGGGACTGGCTTCGACAACTCGGATACCAGTTCCGGTCCCACGCCCAGCCTACCCGCGTGACCCCCGGCAACAATCCAGTGCAGCAGGCTCTCCAGCGTTGGCAGAAAGGTCTGGAAACACGCAAGAATGAGACGTCGAACCACTCAATGGTTCCTGAATAGAGCGTCTCACGGAGCCTTCGGGGGAGAAGCTTCCGCCAGCTTCTTTCCAAGTTCCGCAACATCTGGATGCTGTGGAGCCAGCTTTCGGAGACGTTCGAAGTCCGTGGCGCTTCCCGCAACATCTCCGGATTCCAGCCGAAGAGAGGTCCGAAGAAAGAGGGCGTCGAGGTCCTCATCGTACGTCGCGAGATACGCGCCAAGCTCCCGAATCGCTCCCGCAACATCCCCCCGCTCCTGGAGCAGGGTCGCCACGTTGTAACGAGGGGCTGCGAGAGTGGGGTGCGCCTCGAGAAGGGTCCGATAATTCCGAAGAGCTCCATCGAGGTCCCCGCGCGTACGCAACCTCTCTGCCAGCACCGCGAGGGCTTTCACATGAGCGGGACGCTTTTCCAGAATCCCCAGAAGCAACTCCTCCGCCCGACGAATCTCGCCGATATCGCCGACTCCCAGAAGGATCTCCGCGCGTGTGGCCTCCAGGTCCGCTGTCGTGCCGTTTCCCTTCTCCCAGGAGTCCAACTCCTGAAGCGCACCGCGCGGGTCGGATCCTGCGACGAGTTCAAGCCAGACCTCCATCCCACGCGCACTGGAGGGGTCCAGGCGCCGCGCTTCTCCAATGAGCCCCAGTGCGCCCGGCACATCCTCTTCAAAATCGGCCTTGTAGCTGGCAACCCGCAAAAAGCGATCCACAAACACCCGCCGGGGGAT
>CAVOCR010000104.1:0-6632 GCA_963694245.1 Myxococcota bacterium | reverse complement strand
CACTTCTCCGGAGATCCTATGAGCAATGGGATGACTCCCCCTTCTCCGTGGAACCAGAGGGGAAAGTCCTCATCGCACGTCTCGAAGTCACGGGAAGTGAATCGATCCACGCCGTCAGCGCCGCATTCGCTCACCCTGACCAGTTGGACGAAGCCCTTGAGAGCGTGGGAAGAGCCCTCGTCGACGAGGGCACTGATCATGCGGCGGAAGTCATTCTGCACGTTCCTGAGCAGAACTCGGACGAGTTCGAAGCGCGGCTCGCCCAGTCCGTAAAGGACTGCAATCTCCACACGATTGGAGTCGATCGACTGACCGTGAGCTGGCCCGCCACCTCCTCAAGCACCACGCTCAAACATCGCACCTACCAGGACACGGGAAAGGGCATCCTCGAAGAGACGCTGCTCCTCCGCGACATTCACCCGGAGGCCGCTCGACGCATCGAACTCTGGCGCCTCTCTGAGTTCGCAGTGACACGTCTTGAGAGCCATGAACTGATCTACGCCTTCCACGGAAAGGCGCACGAGAACCCGGATGATGAGCGCATCTTCATCTTCGCCGAGGTCCGCAACGTCCCCGGTCAGATCGCAGGGGAAGCGGATCTGCATCTCCTCGAATTCGAACACGCCTATTTTGAAGCGCTCCGCATCCTCCGGGAGCAGCAGGCGCTGAAGCCGAAACGACGCCGGTATCATTGGAACCGCCTGGCATTCATTCTTCGACCGGATTTCGAACTGAGCCGCCGAGAGCTCCTCGACATCAGCCACCCTCTGGAGGCACCGACCCGCGGGCTGGGCCTGCAGAAGGTCATCATTCGCGCCCAGATCACGCAGGAAGGGGCATGTCGCGACACGGACATCATCGTCAGCAATCCCTCGCGCAACAAGCTCCAGATCGAATTGAGAGAGCCCCACGCGCATCCGATTCGGGCCTTGAAAACGGACGAATTGCGCACCGTGCGAGCGCGGCGCATGGGGATGATCTATCCCTATGAACTGACCCGCATGCTCGAAGGGAAGATCGACGCCGCAGCACCGACCCACCCGGACATGCGTCGAGGACACTTCGTTGAATATGACCTCAACCCCACGCGCCCCGACCAGCTGATGTCCGTCGAAGGACGGCCTCCTGGCGAAAACAAGGCCTCCGTGGTCGTCGGACTGATCACCAATTTCACGGACAAGCATCCCGATGGAATGGAGCGGGTGCTCATCGCCTCCGATCCCACCCTCGCCATGGGTGCGCTCTCCGAGCCTGAATGCAGGCGAGTGATTGGCGCGCTGGACCTCGCAGAAGAGCGCGGCGTTCCGATCGAGTGGCTCCCCATCTCCTCGGGCGCGAAGATCGCCATGGATTCGGGAACTGAAAACCTCGACTGGACGGCTCGTGTGCTCCGGCGCATCGTCGAGTTCACGCAGATCGGGGGTGAAATCAACATCCTGGTAAACGGCGTCAATGTCGGCGCCCAGTCCTACTGGAATGCCGAAGCCACCATGCTTCAGCATACCCGCGGGGTCCTGATCATGACTCCCGGCGCGTCCATGGTGCTGACCGGAAAGAAGGCACTCGAGTACTCCGGAAGCGTAGCGGCGGAAGACGAACGGGGCATCGGGGGCTTCGAACGCATCATGGGGCCCAATGGCCAGGCCCAGTATTTTGCCAGCGATCTCGGCGAAGCCTATCGCATCCTCTTCGAGCACTACCGCTTCACCTATCGCCGAACACAAGACAACGCGGTCGCCCTCCATCAGAGTTCGGATCCCCGGGACCGGTCCATTCTCGAAGCTCCGTACATCGCCAACAATGGCGAGACGTTCCAGACCGTGGGCGAGATCTTCAACGACGCGACCAATCCTGGACGGAAGAAGCCCTTCGCGATTCGCGAGGTCATGCGCGCCGCGATCGACCAGGACGGCGGACACCTCGAACGATTCCGAACCATGGCGGATGCCGAAACAGGAATCATCTGGGACGCACACATCGGAGGACATGCCGTCAGCGTCATTGGCTTTGAATCACGACCCATTCCGCGACGGGGACGGATCCCCATGGATGGTCCCGATACCTGGAGCGGAGGAACTCTCTTTCCTCAAAGCTCCAAGAAAGTGGCCCGTGCGATCAACGCCGCGAGCGGAAATCGGCCTATCGTGGTGCTGGCCAACCTCTCGGGATTCGATGGATCCCCGGAGTCCATGCGAAAGCTTCAATTGGAATACGGCGCCGAGATTGGACGCGCCATCGTCAACTTCGAAGGGCCCGTCGTCTTCGTGGTGGTCGGTCGCTACCATGGAGGGGCCTACGTCGTGTTCTCCAAGGGTCTGAACCGCAACCTGACAGCCATGGCGCTGGAAGGAACCTATGCGTCCGTCATCGGAGGCGCCCCCGCTGCAGCAGTGGTCTTCCCACGTGACGTGCGAGCACGCGCCAACAAAGACCCTCGGATCGTGGAGGCTCAGAAATCCCTCTCGGAGGCCTCCCCCTCTGCGCGCCCCCGCCTCCGTGAGCAACTCAATGAGCTTCTGAACGAAGTCACCCTCGAGAAACAAGGCGAGGTCGCTCAGGAATTCGACGCGATTCACACCGTGCACCGCGCAACGGAGGTCGGCTCGCTCGACGCGGTGATCCTGCCGCATGAGTTGCGACCCGCGATCATCGAGGTCCTGGACAAGGCACGAAAAAAAGCCGAATCGGCTGTGGATGCTGGAGTGCGAGCGATCTCCTGACCCCGCGAACACCCAAAAAGACGACAGACAGGCCAATCGGTGGTGCAATGGGCCCCCGATCCTTCAAAAGGAGATGAATCATGTCCGACCACGCACCCGGCCGCGCCATCGAGGGCGCCGATCCCCAGCTCTACAACGCCGATCTCGCGCCCACCACCGCGGAAGGACGCACCTGGGGATGGATCAACATCGCTGCGCTCTGGGTGGGAATGGTCGTATGCGTCCCCACCTACATGCTGGCGGCCGGCCTCGTCAGCGAAGGAATGAACTGGTGGCAGGCCATCATCACCGTGTTCCTCGGCAACATCATCGTGCTGGTTCCCATGATCCTCATCGGTCACGCCGGAACACGCCACGGAGTTCCCTTTCCAGTCCTGCTGCGTTCCTCCTTTGGCACCCGCGGGGCCAACGTCCCCGCGCTCTTGAGAGGGCTCGTCGCGTGCGGATGGTTCGGAATTCAGACCTGGATTGGTGGAGCCGCCATCTACACGCTCTTGAATGTCGTCAGCGGGGACTCCTTCACGGGAGATGCGCTGCCCGTGCTCGGAATCAATGCGGTTCAGCTGCTGTGTTTCCTCGGATTCTGGGCCGTTCACGTCGTGTTCATCGCCAAGGGTACCGAATCCATCCGATGGCTGGAGACCTATGCTGCCCCCTTTCTCATCGCCATGGGCCTCGCGCTCCTCGCCTGGGCCTACTTTGAGGCGGGGGGATTTGGTGAAATGCTCTCGGCGCCCTCCCAGTTCGAAGAAGGCGGGCCGCGGAGCGGAGAATTCTGGTCGATCTTCTTCCCCAGCTTGACTGCGATGGTTGGATTCTGGGCCACTCTTGCTCTGAACATCCCGGACTTCACCCGCTATGCGCGGAGCCAACGCGATCAATTCATGGGACAGGCCATCGGCCTTCCCCCCACAATGGCCCTCTTCGCCTTCATCGGAGTGGCCGTCACCTCCGCCACGGTGGTGATCTACGGCAAGGCGATCTGGGATCCCGTCGAGCTGATGGGGAAAATGGGCGGCATGTCGGTCGTCGTGGCACTCTTCGTCCTCGCGATCGCGACCCTGACCACCAATCTGGCCGCCAACGTCGTCGCCCCCGCCAACGGGTTCTCCAACATCAATCCCGAAAAGATCTCCTTCAAGATGGGCGGCTACATCACCGCGGGCCTCGGGATCGCCATCTTTCCCTGGAAGCTCCTCGAGAGCACCGGGGGCTACATCTTCACCTGGCTGATCGGCTACTCGGCGCTTCTGGGCCCGATCGCTGGAATCCTGATCGCGGACTATGTCCTCATCCGGAAAGGCCGGCTGGACGTGGATGACCTGTTCCGGAAATCAGGACGCTACACCTACGGAAATGGCTGGAACACCCGAGCGCTTGTCGCGCTCCTTCTCGCGGTGCTCCCCAACCTCCCGGGCTTCCTCCATGCCGCGGGATTCGTCGAATCCGTTCCGGCCGTGTTCGATACGATCTACACCTACGCCTGGTTCGTGGGACTGGGAATCGCCGGAGGACTCTACACGGCCCTCATGTGGAGCGAACGGGAGAGCGGCTCCTTGACCTGGGCGGATGAGGACTCTGACACGACGCCTCCATAAACGTTCGAAGAGACGACTGAGGCCGCGAGCGATGACACGATTGATGTCCAGGAAGCGCTAGTCCGAGAGCAGAAATCCCCGATCGCGAAGCAAGGCGATGATCGCCTGCATGCTGACGCTCTCCGACGCGTCCGAGTCAACCCGGACATCTGCTGAGTCGGCGCCATCGAGGGAGACCTCGACCAACGCACCCCCGAAATCTGCACGTGCGGACGCAGACTGACTGGACGTGAACGAATCACTCACGCAGATCGTGGAGAGCCCGGCGCCGACGCAGATGTGCGCAGCCCTCGCCAGCGCATCGCCCGCAGCGCTCGCAACTGCCCCCTCCTCGTCTTCCGGATCGAGAACGTGCACGACATGCCCCAGATCGAAAAGCCGCCGCTCGAGGCCGTAGGCGAGATGACTCGCCGTGTGTCCCGCACCGCCACTGATCCAGACGACCGAGCCCTTTTGACGCAGCCGCTCCACACGCTCCTGTGAACTCACCCCGCTCTCCAGACCTGAGCAGGTATGCACCGTTCCGTCCTCTTCGACCGGGTCGGGCTCGAGAATCATCCCGGCGCCGACCGTGTTGTTGGTCAAGGAATCGACGATCACAAAGCACCCTGCGCCCCGATTGTCCTCATAGGAATCGAACACCAGAGGCTGATGAGCCGTCACGCGAACACGCCCGATCTCGTTGAGCGCGAGCGTATCCGTCTCCACTTCCTCCAACGTGTCCATGTCCAGCTTCCAACGCACGACATGGAGACCCGCTCGAACATAGCGGGCGGTGTGTTTGATGATGTAGCTCTTGCCCCGATCCAATGGATTGTCATCCATCCACACGATCATCGCATCCAGCGTGCGGGCGAGATGAGGGGCATTCGTCGCATGCACGATCATGTCCCCGCGACTTGCATCGACCTCATCCGTGAGCCGGAGCGTCACCGACATCGGAGCAAACGCCTCCTGCAACTCGCCGTCGTAGGTGTCGATATGGCTCACGGTGCTCGTGGTTCCCGCGGGAAGCACGGTCACCTCATCCCCCACGGCGACCACACCACTCGCGATCTGACCCGCAAATCCCCGATAATTCTGATTCGGACGAATCACTGTCTGAACGGGATAGCGAAAGTCGACCATGTTGCGACTTCCCCCCAGCTCAACCGCCTCCAGATGCTCCAAAAGAGCGGGACCGGAATACCAGTCCATGTGCTCACTGCGCGTGACGACATTGTCGCCATTCAAGGCGCTGAGCGGAAGATAGCTGATCTTCCGAAAGCCCAGTTTGGTCGAAAAGTCCGAGAAATCCGTGTGAATCGCGTCGTAGACGGTCTGATCGTAGTCCACCGCGTCCATCTTGTTGATGGCCACAAACAGATGCGGAATGCCCAGCATCGAAGCGATGTAGGCGTGGCGCCGCGACTGCTGCAACACCCCATGGCGTGCATCGATCAGGATGATCGCGACGTCTGCCGTCGACGCTCCCGTCGCCATGTTCCGGGTGTACTGAACATGCCCGGGACTGTCCGCGATGATGAACTTCCGGTTGGCGGTCGTGAAGTAGCGGTAGGCCACGTCGATCGTGATCCCCTGCTCCCGCTCCGCGACGAGCCCATCGGTGATGAGGGCGTAATCGATTTCAGCGCCGCCGGTCGCGTTGCGACGGGCATCCTCCAGCTGATCCTCGTAGACTCCCTGGGTGTCGTGAAGCAATCGTCCAATCAACGTCGATTTCCCGTCATCGACGGATCCCAGCGTCACAAACCGAAGCAGCTGCTTGTTCTGATGACGCTCGAGATAGCTCTCGATGTCGTCGATGGGATCCACGTTCACCATGTCTAGAAATAGCCCTCCCGTTTCTTCTTCTCCATGGAGCCCTCCTCATCAAAATCGATGAGGCGGCCCATGCGCTCCGACACGCGAACCTGAAGCATCTCCTCGATGATCTGAGGCAGCGTGGTGGCGGTCGACTCCACCGCAGCGGTGAAGGGATAGCAGCCCAGTGTGCGGAAACGACACATCACGGGCTCGGGCTCATCCGGGCTTTGAAGAACCAGTCGATCATCGTCCACCATGATCCACATCCCATGACGCTTCACACAAGGACGCTCTTTGGCGAAATACAGCGGAACGATCGGGATCTCGTCCAGATGGATGTAGAGCCAGATGTCGAGCTCCGTCCAATTGCTCAGAGGAAACACGCGAATCGACTCTCCGGGATTCACTTTGGCGTTGTAGAGATTCCAGAGCTCTGGACGCTGGCTCTTCGGATCCCATTGATGAAACCGGTCCCGAAAGCTGTAGATGCGTTCCTTCGCACGGCTCT
>CAVOCR010000103.1:0-6642 GCA_963694245.1 Myxococcota bacterium | reverse complement strand
AAGGGGTTTTGATGTGTTCCGTTTCTGGCACACCTCTTGAAGTGAATCAAAGGGAAACCCGAGTCACCCCGGAGGCCCCATGCGTTCCAGTCGTTTGCCCCTGTATCACTTCCTTCTCGCTCTCGCGTGCTTCTACGCGGGAATGTTCACGGCTTCCCTTGCATTTGCGGGAGTTCCGGGCATTCAGCTCGGCAAGGGAAAGCTGGTCTCTGCCAAGGCTGTGAAGACGGGAGATTCTGTCGGAGATGTGGCGGGAACCTACGGCTTGAACGTGTCGAATGGAAGCGCATGGGGGCTCGCCTATCGGGACGATGTTTCGCCCAACCAGCTCTACGTTTCGGATTCGAATGATCATCGGATCTACGTCTACGATGTGGGTTCGGAGGGACTCACGCATCAAGCGAGCGAACGGATTGATACGGATGAACTGGACCCTGCTTTTCTCGCACCGCGTGGTCTCGCGTTCGCTGATGAGGGGGGCACGCCATTTCTCTATGCAGTCACGAGCAACGATCCGGACGGGGACGGGGTGTTTGAGAATCGACTCTGGCGCATGGACCTCACGGACGTGAGCGGCACCACGGACTCGATCTCCCTGGACCCTTCGAATTTCGGCATCGAAGGTCGCGAGGTATTTGGGCTCGCGTATGCCCATGGACGAGTCCTCATCAGCTATGACACCAGCACGTTCGAGACGGTGAGCGAGCAGGTTCAAAACGGAATTCTGCGCTTGCGGGTCGGGGGGGCGAAGTGGTTCGCGAGTTTCTGGAAATTCGCGTCGAAGGGGTATTCGTTCGTTGCAGAAGCGCACCTTCCCCACAGCGGCCGATCGGTCTCGGGCTCGTATGGAAGAGCGCCCTCGTTTGGTCTGGGCTACATGGACCTCGGCGATGAAGAGCATGTGTGGGGAACCAGCTACAACAAGTACATCTATCTCGGGGATGGGGAGACGGGGCGCGGGCTCTTTGTCCTCGACAGTCCGGGAAAGAAGAAGATATTCGGCCTGGCGTATGGCGGCGGTCATCTCTGGGCGGTGGACCGCATCTCGGAGGGAGCGGATCAAGTCCACAAGCTCAAGACGGCCATCACAAGCAATGAAATGACAGAAGGCCCGCGTACCTTGCGTCATCTCAAGATGGTCACGAGTTCCAAGGCGAAGTTCTCTCAGAGCAAGGCCGGGGTGGAGCATAATTTCGCGCACATCCACTCCCATTCGATGCGTCCAAGCCAGGGGCGCGACGCGGCTTCGATTCAGGTCACGCACTCAGGTGCCGCCGCGTCTGTCGCGAGCAAGTCCTATGATCCCGCGAGTGACAGCTCCGCACGTCAGTTCTATCGGAACGTCGAGTACACCGGTTCCGTGGCGAAGAATGCGGTCCTGACTTCCACGTACGAAGCGGACTTCTGGACCTCTGAGAGTCGTCATTTCGTCTATCCGCATCGCGTGGACTCGGGGGCTCCCCCCACCAACGGGTACACGGCGGATTCCAACACGCTGTACAAGATGAGCGATGTGGATGCCTACGAGAGCTTTTACGACGCGGTGGAGGATGAGGCGACCGCTGAGTACGGCTCGGGAATGACATCGAACAGTCCCTATTGGCGGGCTCGGAACATCCTCGAATACATCGTCGAGAATCATGATTATGGCAATGTCTCGAACACCAGCGCTGGGCACATGAGCTGGCATCCGGCGAATCTGAAGATGGGACTCTCTCTCGACAGCTCGTCGAGCAACGACAAGATGAGCTGCTCCACGTCCACCTTCGTCCTCGCCGGCATGCTTCGCTACCTGGGGACCTCTGCTCGCTGGGTCGGGACGACGAAATGGCGCAACAGCTACGAGGATCTCGACGGGGTCGATCAGGACTGGGATGTCAACGGAAACGGCTACCTCGACTCCGGCGAGTTTTCCGTGGATCGCACCTATCATCGATGGACTGAGGTCTGGCTTGGAAGCAACTATGGGTGGCAGCGCTTTGATCCGACTCCTTCGTCGGACGGTCCCCGGGAGCACTCGCAGTTCGAGTTGATGCGGAAATCCGCGATCGGTGTGGGAACGGGAGATCTCGTGACCACCGTGGGGTCGGCGTTCGTGACGCCCTTCTATGACAATGAGAACAAGCTTCAGCGCTACAACAACGCCATTCGCTACGACAAGACCAGCAAGTGGAGCCACGTGAATCACCGTTGGATTGAATGGTCCAATGCGCTCACATTGGAAGTGACCTCTCCGTACTTTCTGGTCTTCGGCAGTTCGGCCAAGGCGGAGTGGACGGCGGGAGGGCCCTGGGAGATGGACCCCAATGCCACGCTGCAGATTCATCTGCAGAGGCTCAAGCATGAGGGGGGATCCTACGTTCCCGATGGGGGTGCCGTGTTGCTCGAAGAGATGGTGGATGCCCACTTCGAGGAGAAAGCTCTCGACCTGACGGGGGTTTCCAATGGCATCTACAGGATTGAACTGAAGAAGAATGGCGACAGCCTGACCGGAGCGGTGGGGATGCCTTTCATGCTCTTCAACAACTAGGTCTTGGGCTTACTCGGCGGTGATGAAGACCTTGGCGTTCGCTGCAGGGCTGAGCGGAGTGCCATCGTTCTCCGTCAACACCACATGGATCCAGTGATCGCCATCCGAGAGGTCCTCGGGAAGCGTGAGCTCCACGTGGCTGTTGATCGCGTCCGCGAGGTGGTCGTCACCCGTGGCGTCGTCGAGGTAGATGCGGGCATGGCCCGTTCCGGGAACATTGGTGGCTCCAAACTCATTGTCGAGATCGAACTGGAAGTTGGTGACGACCATGTTGATGTCCAGCGCTCCGCCTGCCTGCACAATCTTTCCGGGAATTGGATCCGTGATGACGAGTCCAGTCGCGCTGACCAGGAAGGAGACGGTCTCCTCGATTCCCAGAGGGGAGTTGTCGTTGGCCACGAGGGCGAGTCGCAGGCTGTGGATGCCAGGGGCAACGCCGTCTCCCAGGGGCACCGTGAAGCTGTTGTCCGCGCCGGAGTAGAGGAACTCGGCACCCTCTGCATCATCCAGATAGACGAAGTAGTGTCCTTCTCCATCTTGATTGGCCAGGCCAATGCTCTGCGGGATGAGCGTGAAGTTGGAGACGTCGATGTTGACCTCGAGGTCCAGTCCTTCGGCGTAGCAGCTCGCATCGTTCGGATTCAGGAAGGTGATGATCGGTGTGTCCACCTGAATGGAGACGGTCGCGTCCGCCCCGAGGATTTCACTGTCGTCGTTGTTCCGCAGGCTGACGCGAAGATCCTGAACTCCTCCCGGGGTCGAGGCGATCACGGGAATCGAAAGCGTCGGACCGGAACCTTCCGCCACTGCTTCGTCATTGTCTCCGATGAAGACACTGTAGTGTCCTTCTCCCATGGCATTCACAGGGGACTCCAGGGAGTCGCTGAGGGTCATTCCGGAGACGGCGACTTCCAGTGAGATCGAATCTCCAATGGCGTAGGCACTGCCGGATTCGGGAGCGGTGATTTCGACCGTAGGCGCGGCCCAGACGGTGAAGGGAACGGTGTCCGTGCTCCCGGAAACGAGCGTCCCGTTGTTGTTTGCGATGGCAAACGTGAGGGAATGGCTCCCCGTCCCGATGTCTCCGGGCAGATCCAGAATCTCCTCCAGGTCTGCGGATACGAGCGCGGGAGTCGAGGCGTCGTCGATGAAGACCTGGTAATGCCCTTCGCCACCGACGTTCGTGGCGTCATCGACCGGAGCCACGAGCGTGATTCCGGCCGTTTCCACGTTCACCTGGATTCGGCTTCCCGCCGCATACGCGGTTCCGCCCCCCGGGTGCAGCGCCGTGATTACGGATGCAGAGAGCGGGACGGCCGTGATCAGGACATCGTCGTCGATGTCCATGGGCGCACCTGTGTTGCTGTAGAGGCTGGCTGTGATCTTGTGCACTCCGGGAGTGAGTCCTGCCGGCAGGGTGATGAATGCGGGATTCTCGGAGCCTTCCGCCAGGAGATTCTCGGCATTCGTCGCGTCCAGATGAATCCGGTAGTGCCCCTCTCCGAAGAGGTCGATTGCATTCTCCAGCTTGGGCGTGAGCGTGAAGTTCGTGACGCTGAGGCTGACGACGAGCGTCCCTCCGGCCTGAACCGTCTTGCTGGGTTGCGGAGTCTGAATCTTGAGAACCGGGATCCCTTCTCCGATCGCGATGGTTACCGTGGCATCGACTCCAACGGCGCTTCCGTCATTGTTCCTCAAGCTGAGGCGGAGCGTGTTGAATCCCGTGCTCGCGGACTCCGGGACAATCGCCGTGGCGGCGATCTTGTCCCCTGTGAAGAAGGGGGTCTCCGCGTCGTCGAGGAAGAGCTGGTAATGTCCCTCGCCCAGAGCGTTGGCTGCTCCTGAGTCCACCGGAATCAGGGTGAACCCCTGGAGCTCGATGGCGACGTCGAATTCTCCTCCTTTCCCGAGGAGCGCGTTGGAGACAGGCTCCTCAATGGTGATGGTCGGCACGTTGACGGTGACGCTGGTCTCCGCATCCGTGAGGGTTCCGTCGTCCTGTACGAGACGTGCCGTCAGTTGATGGGGACCTGACGTCGCTTCTTCCGGAATCGTGACCTCGAATCCTGCGCTACCTCCCACGCCGATGGGTTCTGGAAGGTCGTCAAAGTGAATCGTGACCTGTCCGGCGGCCGAAGAGAGGCCCTCTCCGGGGGGGACGAGGAGGAAGTTCTGAACGGATACGTTGATGGACGCGTTGGCGCCGGGGTGGACGATGCTTCCCGCTGTGGGGGCGTTCAGGGTGATGCTGGGTTCACTGTCCGAAGTGATGTAGAAGGTGATGGTGTGCTCCACTACGGAGCAGTGCTCTGGAGAACTCACGCAGTTGCGCACGGTCGCTGGAGCGTCGGCGTTCTTCACGGTGTATGCGCTGCCATCATTCTGGCGCACGCTGGCGCGCAGGATGTGCTTCCCCGCTCCCAGTTCACTTCCCAGCGAGATTTGGCCCGAGTCTTCCGTCAGCGTCATCGTCGGATCTTCTGCGTCGTCCAGGTAGATGGCGAGATGTCCTTCACCGGTGGTGTTTTCGGTTTTCGATCCGGGGGCGAGCCAGGTGAGTCCGGTGACGTCCAGTACAAAGGAAATCGTCGCTCCTGCGCTGACCTGCGTGCCGTCCACGGGGCTGAGGAACACGAGGCTGATCCCTTCACCCCCCTCTTTCACGAGGATCGAGAAAATCTCCTGGGACCCGAACCCAGCCGTGTAGCTCCCGTCGTTGTTCAGGATTCGAACGTAGAGCTGGTTGATTCCCGGCGGAGTCGTGTGGGGAATGGGGGCCTGCACGATCCGGGGCCCGCCATCGCCATCGGTATCAGTCTGAATACCGATGCCCGTATACACCTTGTTTTTGCTGATCGGGGCGCCGATGTAGATCCCGAAATGTCCCTCACCCTCCACAGACTCGGCTTCCTCTTCCGGCTCCACGAGCGTCAAATAGCTCGTCTTGATGCTCAGGGAGATTTCAGTCCCTGCGACAACGGTCAGCGCGTCGCGGCTCTCGTCGATGGCATCGGATGGAGGCGCGACACTGAGGGTGGGTTGCGGCGTTGTCTCCCCGCCACTCTCCCCGCCACTCTCCCCGCTGGATTCTCCTCCCGTGGTCGGATTGTCGGGGCCTCCCGGAGGGGCGGTGGCGGTCTCTTCACCACACCCAGCGAGAATCAGGGCGCTGATGAAGACAAGGGGGAGAGCTGAGAGGAGCGAGGGAAATCGCTGAGTCCAAGTGGGGACAGGAATCATGACCGGGTTCTCCTGGGTGACTCAAGGTTTGACCAAGAATGCCCTGGCTGGGCTTCTGCGTCCAGGGCGGATGATTCCGGTGCGGGATGTGAATCTTGCTCTGGGGCAGGAGAGTATGCTCGTCTTGGCCGCTGTTTTGAAAAGAGGAGAGAACATGCGCGGTGAGAAGTGGGGACTTGTGTTGGCGGTTGTGGGGTTCTGGGCTCTTGTGGGATGCGGAGGCTCGACCGGCGGCGATGCAGGCGGCGGCGAAGCGGCCGAAGGCGGTGAGACGTCCGAGGAAGAAGGCGCCTCTGGAGGCGATGAGGGCGCCGTCTGTGGGCCAGAGATTCCCTGCGCGACGGGGTTCGAATGCATCCACGAACAGTGCATGGCGGACTCCGGAGACGAGGGGGGGCGAGCACTTCTTCCGGGAGAAGGAGAGGCCTGCAGTGACGATGGTTCGTGTCCCGAGGGAATGGACTGCGTACTCCATGTCTGCACCGTTCCCGGTCATGGGGAATCCGGAGAGGAGACCGGTGACGGGGAGACGTCGGGGGGGGGACAGGCTCTTCCTCTGCTTGAGGTGACGGGCATTCCGGAGGGGTGGGAGGACTTTGAACCCTATTTCTCGCAGCATGTGCGGGTCTTCGGGGTCAACGTCTTCGCGACGGAGCAGGTGGACCCGGTCAAAGTGCTGCACGCGGCCCACGTTCTTGCGCAATATCTCGACAATGATGAGAACGGTGTGCCCGATGATGCGAAGGTCGTGACGAGCATGGTGGGACAACCCGGGGGATCCTCCATGGTGATGTTTGCCTCGGAGCAGGATCTCGAGACCTCGGGGATTTTCGAATCGAACCTCCCTGAGAACTACACGGTCCAGGATCTCT
>CAVOCR010000102.1:0-6650 GCA_963694245.1 Myxococcota bacterium | reverse complement strand
TCGCCGGGCTCTTCTCCCACTTCCCCACCACTCGTCGTTCCGTTTTGTGGAGGGAGTTCGGAAGTGCATCCCATCGCAGTGAGCGCGAGGAGAAGCAGGGACACAGGGGCGAAGGAAAGGTCAGTGAGGCGCATGATGGCTCCTTTGGGGACACGCGAAAGGTCAGTCAATGCTGTTACGAAGGGGATAGCAGTCCTTGTCGGCGACTTCAAGGGAAGGGGTGTGTCGCCGGCGGGCTATTCTTCGAGCAGCGCTTCCAGTTCTGCAGAGTCGAACTCGGCGTTGTGATGGACTTTCTGCACATCATCGCAGTCATCCAGGAGATCCAGGAGGCGCAGCAGTTTCTTCGCGTCTTCTCCTGAGATTTCCACGCGGTTGTCCGGAATGAGCAGGATGTCGGCGCTCAAGGTCGTGAACTCGTTGTCTTCGAGGGCCTTTCCCACGGCCTCGAAGTCTTCGGTCGCCGTGACGAGTTCGATGCCGTCGTCTTCCATCGTGAGATCTTCGACGCCTGCCTCGAGGACGGCCATCATCACGGCGTCCTCGTCCAGCGAGTCCACCATCAGAATGCCCCGCCGCTGGAAGAGGTAGCTGACGCAGCCATCCACACCCTGCTTGCCGCCTCCCTTGGAGAAGGCGTGGCGGATGTCTCCCGCCGCACGGTTGCGATTGTCGGTGAGAACCTCGGCGAGCACCGCCACACCGCCGGGGCCGTATCCCTCCATTGTGGTCTCTTCGTAGACATCGCCTTCCAGGTTTCCACAGCCGCGAGCGATGGCGCGGGCGATGGTGTCCTTGGGCACCGAGTTCTGTTTCGCTTGTCGAACGGCGAGTCGAAGACGGGGATTCGAGTCCATGTCGTCTCCGCCCATCCTGGCAGCGACGATGATCTCCTTGGAGAGCTTCGTGAAGAGCTTCGCCCGTTTCTTGTCCTGCGCGCCTTTTCGAATGGCGACGTTTGCGGAGTGACTATGTCCTGCCATGAACTTTTCTCCTGATATGCGCATGTGATTGAACCCATCCCTCACCCGGGTGTCAATCCGTGGTGTGCGCGACAGCGGGGTTCTCGTGTTCTCCTGGTGTCCGGAGAGAGTCTCTCCTCCGGCGCCTCCAGCGGTGTTGTGAGGGGGGGGGGCCACGGATGGTGGGCGATTTCAGGACTCTTCCGGAAGGTCGCATGGATCCCGGTGTGTGGACCGATGGCGAAGGAGAGTGTGGGTTGCACTCTCCTCCACCCGGGGGGTGGGTAACCTTTCGCCGCATGTACGGTCTCGACATCGATCCCCATGCGGGCGACAATGAGGGAACTCAAAGAGCCGCATTGGTGGAGATTCCTGCGGCTCATGGGATGTGGAGGATGAGATGCGGCGTTTCTGGAGTTCAGCATGTCTGTGGCTGTGCATGGGCCTTGCCTCTGTTGTCGGCTGTTCCGAGAACTCCGATGGGACTTCGGTTTCGGCGCAATCCGGCGGTGGATTCGGAGCGGCCTCGGGAGGGGAGAATGCCTCGGGGACCGAGGGCGAGGAGACAGGCACCGGTGGAGAGCCGGGGTCCTGCATCGACCAGGATGGAGACGCCCATGGCGTCCATTGTCTGCCTGGTGGGGATTGCGACGACGGAAACCCCAACTTCCAGCAAGAGTGTCCTGACTGCTCCGTCGCGAATCATGCCGGCTGCCAATGTGCGTCCCCGGGCCAGGTGAAGCTCTGCTATGGCGGCGATTCAAACCTGGACGGAATCGGTACCTGCACGGTGGGCCAGCGGACCTGCGATTCTGCGGGGTACTGGACCGCATGCGTCGGTGAAGTCCTTCCTGAGGAGGAGGTGTGCGACTACCAGGACAATGATTGTGACGGCGAGGTGGATGAGGGGGTCCTCAGCGTCTGTGGGGATTGCGACAAGTACTGTCAGGTGGACAAGATGGGGCCCGGGACGGCCCAGCCGTTTCAGCTCACCAACGAGAATTCGAACGCGGTCGAGCCGACCCCCGAGGGGTGGGTGACGCTCGACGAGAACGCGTTCTCCTTGAAGTACATCTGGATCGCCAATTCGGCTGAGAGCACCATCAGCAAACTCGACACGGAGACGGGGCTTGAGCTTGGGCGCTACCACGTCTGCGCCGATCCCTCGCGGACGTCGGTCGACAAGAAGGGGGATTGCTGGTTCGGCTGTCGAGGCGATGGCCAGGTGGGCAAGCTGCGCAATGACCCGGGGAAATGTGCCGACAAGAACGGCAATGGGCTCATCGAAACGTCCACTGACATGAACGGCGATGGAAGCATCCAGCCCTCCGAGATGTTGCCTTCTGGCGAGGATGAATGCCTCGTCTTCATGGTGCAGCCGAATGGAAGCAACGCCATTCGTGCAGTGGGGGTCGACGATGAAAATCAGGTCTGGATCGGGCAGACATCCACCCTGAAGCTCTTCCGACTTGCGGAGGAGACGGGAGCGGTGACGCAGACCATCGATGTGGGGGTGAACCCGTATGGTCTGGCGATTGATCAGGAGGGGACCATCTGGGTGTCGTCGCGGTCCCCGAACTCACTGACACGCGTGAACCCGCTCTCCGGCAATGTCACCAGCTTGAGCCCGCCCGGCTGCCTCGATGCCTATGGCATCGCAGTGGATTCCATCGGCAACGTCTGGATCGCGAATTCCTGGTGCTCCACCTCTGGAGACATCTGGCGATACCATCCACCGACCGGCTCCTGGTCCTCGCTGGTGGTGGGGCATGCGACACGTGGCGTGGCGGCGAGTCCGGATGGCTATGTGTATGCAGCGCTCGATTCCGACAGCGCCATTGCGAAGATTGACGCGTTGAATCTGCAGTCGGCGGGGACGGCCAGTCTTGGAAGCGGCCGGGGTCCAGTCGGTGTCGCGGTGGATCCGGCGGGATTTGTCTGGGCGGTCAATCAGTCGACGGGGAGTGCTTCGAAGGTGGACCCCGACACCTTGCAGGTCGTTCACGAGCAGCCGGTGGGGCTGGGTCCGTACACGTACAGTGACATGACCGGGGCGACGTTCTTCAATGACCTCGCTCCCGAGGGCAATTTCTCCCAGATCTACAGCGGAAAGGAGGGAGCACGAATCCACTGGAAGTCGTTGAGCATCGACTACTACGCTCCTGAGAGCACCTGGATTGATGTTCGCCTGCGAACAGCGGACAGCCCCGAAGAGTTGCAGCAGAAGCCCTGGACCAGCTTTCTGGGGCCTTTCCCGCCGACCACGTTTCCCGTGGATCTCAAGGCTCTCTTGAAGAAGAAGTCGGACTTTCTCGAAGTCGACATCTGGTTGTACTCGGATTCGGAGAACTTGAAGCCGGTCGTGAAGAACCTGAAGATTGAATACACGGAAGAAGAGGAAGAGTAGCCCATCGCACGGCACCGCAGGGGGGGAATCATGAACAGAGCGCATTGGATTCTGATCGCGCTGGGCGTCTTTGCGCTCGCGTGTGGAGGCGCTGATCCTGCCGGCGAGTCAAGCGGCGGAGAAGAGGGCGAAACGGGCTCCGAAGAGACCGGCGCGGACGATGCCACGGGCTCGGAGACGGGCGCCGACGCGGACCCCACGACTGGCGGAGAGCCTGACACGGATGAGTCGGATGGAGAGGAGACCGGTGGCCTCGTGTGTCCCACCGGTGAGGTGATCGGGGGCACGTGTGATCCGGGGAGCGAGGAAGGCGCCGCGTGCACGAGCGTGGTGGTCGATACGCAGGATTGCAGCGGCAATGCCGTGCTCCTCGAGACGACTCTTCTCGCGGGAGGCGGATTTGCTCTCGCGGGGGTCCCGACGGGGGTTCAAACGGTTCTGGTTCAGGTGGGCTCGGTCAGCGCGGAATGCAAGGTGCCGGTTCAGGCGGATCAGAAAGCATTCATCGGCGCGAATGAATGCACGTGCGTCCCGGCCGACTGTGGAGCGCTTTTTTCCCCGCAATGCTTCGATTCTCTGGTGGAGGATGGATGCAATTGCCAGGACGATGATTGCGATGGCGTGGTGGACGAGGACTGTGTGGACAGCTGCAATTGCCAGGACGACGATTGCGATGGCGTGGTGGATGAAGACTGCGTGGATGACTGCGATGGGGTGGACGTGGATTGCGATGGGGTCACGGATGAGGATTGTCCCTATGTGAATGACTGCACCAACCCCGAGATCCCCTTTGCTGATTGCGATGGGAACGACGTCCCGGATCAATGCCCGGTCTGTCCTCCCCTGGAGGTGGTGTTCATCATCGATACCTCGGGATCGATGCACGATGAGCTGGAGGCCCTCTGTGCGGGGATTGAGTCCACCATCGCCACCCTCGGAGTCGTGAACATCGAGACGAGCGCCGAGCTCCTCGGCATCACCCAGGTCCTGGACTGCACTCACGAGACCGTGCTGGAGAACTACGGAACCATCGCGGCAGGAGCGCCCCCGGATCTCCCTGCCATGACAGCGTGTCAGAACGCGACGGAATCGTCCGAGGACTGGGGCCCCGCGATTGCAGTGGTCGCAGCCAACAAGGACTGGACGCCTGGCGCGCTCCGCGTCATCGTGCCGGTCTCGGACGAGGGCCCGGTCTGCGGGACTCCGATCGACGCGGAGGACTTCCACGTGGTGGATCCGGTGGCGAAGGTCGCCCTTCTCAACGATGTGCTCGTCTATCCCATCACGGGAACCAATACGCCTCAGGATGTCATTTCGATTGCCCAGGAGCTTGCCGAGAAGACCGGCGGAATCTGGAAGGCGACTTCGGATCCAGCGACAGATCTTGCGGGTCTCGTGCTCGAAAACGTGTTCGATGCCTGCGAGAGCGTCTCCGACTGCAATGGGAATGGTGTGCCGGATTCCTGTGATCTGGCGGAGGGTGCGCTGGATTGCAACGCCAACGCGATTCCGGATATCTGCGACGTGGCGGTCGGGGGCCTCCCGGATTGCGATGTGAATGGCATTCCAGACAGCTGCGACATGGCGGATGGGGCTCTGGACTGCAATGAGAACGAGGCTCTCGACTCCTGCGACATCGCGGAGGAGCTGAGCGCGGACGCGAATGGGAACGGTGTCCCCGATGAATGCGAGGGGACGGAATCCGGCGAGGAGACGACGGGCGAGGACGAGACCGGCTGACCCCCTCCCAGGCATCCCAGCGCCGACGTTATTTGGACTCGGCGCTCAGGTTGATGGGCGCATTCGAGAGGTCATCAAACCACGCGAGAGCGGTTTCGTCTCCCTGCAGGGTGAAGCGGAAGAACCCGATGAGAAGACCCGCGGTCGCTTCGCGCATCGCCGCCTTGTCGCCGCTCCCAGCAGCGCACGCGGAGCACTCGAGGCCGCAGCCCGGCGTGTTGGCATCGAGCATGTCGAGGTGGCCGAATTCCGTCGCGACGAAAAGCCACGCTGGGGATCCCGCCGCGGAGTGAAACTGGACATGGTTGTATCCTGCCGGAGCGCACGCCGGCGAGAAGAGACCGCTGGAGCTTTCCCCGAGCCCAGTGCCCAGGGTCAGCGTGGGGGCATTGTAGCTGAAGGCTCCACCGGTCACCCCCGGCTCCATGTCAAAACCAGAATCACTGCCATCGACGGGATCCACCAGCGCGATTGCCGACGCGGCGTTTCCGTTGGTTTGAAGAATTTGAACCGAGACTTTCGCCCCCCGGGAGTGTCCTGAGATCCCGATGGAGTCCGCGTTGGGTGTCACGCCGATCGCGTCGGCGAGGTTCGTTTGAATCCACTGAAGAGTTCCGGCCGCCAGCACGGCGTCCTCCGTGAACTGCGGCTTGCCGATGGGGAGCCCACCTGGCTCGTGCAGCTGAGGAGCCACGACGATGAAGCCATGGCTCGCGAGAGCTCCGAGGATCGTGGAGTAGTATCCTCGGGCCAGCAGGAATCCATGAGAGAAGAGGACAACGGGGTAGATTCCAGTCTCGGCGGGAGCGTGGATGTCGATCGCAGTCGGGGCACCCAGTTCATTGGATGCCAGGGATACTGTCAGGACAGAAAGGCTCCCGGGGAGCCAGGGCGACCCACTGCTGACGTAGAACTCGGTGGGCTCTTCTTCTTCAACCGGGTCTGGGGGAGTCTCTTCGACCTCCGATGGGGGGATGCAGCCAAGATATCCGGCGCCGACCTCGCCGCAGAGGGTGTCGGGGGCGATCTCGGCACAGTCCTCGGACACCAGCGTTCCCCCGATTCCCTCCTCACTACAATAGACGAGGATCACGTCGGTCAGGCAGCTTCCCCTGGCGCCGATGTCGCCACAGCTTCCAGGCGCTCCTACGCAGGCACCGGCAAACTCGGGGTCGTCACTGCAGGCGGTGTCCGGTGCACAGGTTCCGCAGTTCTCCGGATCGTCCATGGGGCGGGACTCTCCAGTCGCCTCTCCAGTCGCCTCTCCAGTCGCCTCTCCAGTCGCCTCTCCAGTCGCCTCTCCAGCCGCCTCTCCAGTCGCCTCTCCAGTCGCCTCTCCAGTCGCCTCTCCAGTCGCCTCTCCAGTCGCCTCTCCAGTCGCCTCTCCAGTCGCCTCTCCAGTCGCCTCTCCAGTCCCTTCTCCAGTCTCGAGGAGCGGGTCGCCTTCGTTTGGTGGGGTCTCAATCGGTGAACTGCTCTCTTCACATCCGAAGCTGGGCGCCATGAGAAGCAGAGAGAAGAGGAGGAGGAGATGGGTGTGG
>CAVOCR010000101.1:0-6670 GCA_963694245.1 Myxococcota bacterium | reverse complement strand
GATCTGCTGAAAGGCGGCCTCATCAAATCCGATGTGAATGAGGGCGAGGATCAGATTCGCCCGGAGGGTCGGATCCCCGGAGGCTTCCACCCGCTTGTCCAATTCCGAAACGATCTCCCCCGCCCGTTCCCGGGCGATCACCCCCTCCTGGTAGAGGCGATGCACGATCGCGTAGTTCACCTTTCCCGTACGGAGCAGCACCCCCAACGGGTCCGTGGTGAAGCGCTCCCATCCCGGAGGGGCCACCGCCGGCGCTCCTCCCGCGCTCCTCCAGGCCGCATGCAGATCATCCTTCTGCTGGTAATTGTCCCAGGGAGTGCGCTGCGCCGCCTCCTCACTGCGATCAGGCCAGACCCCCGGCTGAAGCACCGTGGGCGCGACGACCAGTCGCTCTGGAGCGACCCCCGCCTTCCCGGGCTCGGTGGACTTCCCTCCCTGCTCCCGACAGGCGCCGACGGCGAGGATCATGCCGAGCAGAATCCAATGGAGGCGATGGGTGCGGGGACGGGAGGACATCATGCCAATCAGACTATCGGTTGCGGGATCCGTGTCAACGAGAAGCCTCCGGATGAAAGAGCCCCCGATCGGTCGCGAAGAGCGCGCAGGCACGCCCGGGAGCCACATCGTCGTGGGGGAGCAGGACCACGACATCCCGAGGCGCCACGAGCTCGCCTCCCTCCCACTCCGCCCAGACCTCACCGGCCTTCAACCGGCTCGTGTTCCCGAGCGCTTTTCGAAATCGCAGTCCGGGTCCTGGACACGGCACCGCCTCCGCCAGCTCCAGAACACGGACGGGCTTCAGGGATTCCAACGGGGAGGAATCGAGGGTCAGGAAGCGCTGTACGACGTCCCTTCCGTTCGTGAACGCTTCCGGGGTCTCTGCCCGGCCGGTCTCCACCGTGATTCCGATCCCTCCGAGGCGATTGATGAGATCCGCGATCATGCAGGCGCCGTACACCCGGTCCGTCCCCACAACCGCGATCTCGAGGCCGAGTCGTGCCACCAGCTGGAGATGCGCCGGTGTATCGGAGACCACCGCGAGTGGCGGCGTGTCGCAATGGGTTTGATGCAGATCGATCAGGCGGGCGGCTCCCTCCACGAGAGTCCGAAGTTCTCTCGCTCTCAAGGACTCGAAGCTCTCGCCCTCGGCCACCGTCTCGGGGCCAAACATCCGATTCAGATCCCGCCCTGAAGACGTTCCACGACTGGACACCTCCAATGCCATTGGATTCCCGAGGACGACGTCCACGTGCACGGGATCGGACGCCTCCCAGATCGCATGCGTGGCGTCCTGAAGCTCCTGAATCACGGCCGCGCCCATGCGCTCGTCGCCGTGCATTCCGCCCACGACCACCACGCGCTCCGCATCCGAACGCTCCACCCGCCGCCGCCAGACGCCCTGCAGTTCCACTTCCATGAAAGCCCTCTCCAGACGCCCTTCGACCCCATGAACTCCGCCGACATCCCTCGAAAACAGGACGCCAAAACAGAGTTCATCGTCTTGCACCCACCGCGCGTGCTCCCGTAGTATCTCCATGGGCGCCTTTCAAGCAACGGATGCGCCTGTTTTGAAACGAAGAAAGGAGACCCGCGTGGGCGATGAAACGCTCCACAACGACCCCGAGACCTGGTTCCATGTTCGGGCGGCGCTGCACGTCGAGACGCAGATGCTCTTCCACCTGAATCAGGCGGGCGTGTTTCAGCATCTCGATCGGGTGGGTCCCTCCACCGTGGGCGAGATGGCCTCCGCGCTGAATCTGGTGGAGAGGGTCCTGGAGGTCGCGCTCGACTATGTCGTCGGCGTGGACACCCTGCTGGAATGCCGCGAGGACGGACGATTCGCCGTGACATCCTTCGGCGAACGCATCCTCGAGCGCTACGGTCGGGAGACCCGGGACGGGAGGGTCTTCAACTTCTTCGACGTGCGAGCGGGCGCATACGCTCCCGTCTGGTCCGGGCTGGGAGAGATGCTCACGGGCGCGACCCCCTACGGACAGGGGCTGATTCGGAAAGGCGAGCACGCCGCCAATGCCCTCTACAAGTCGGGCCAGTCCTTCGCCCCGATTCTCACGCAGATCATCGGAGAGGAACCCTGCGTGGCAGCGGTCGAATTCGGGGTGGAGACCGGCCTGCTGGAACACATCCACCGCGCGCACCCGACCCTCTCGCTGCACGGACTCGATCGGAGCGAAGCCGCCCTTCAAGCCTCCGAAATGCACGCCTCGCGTGAGGGGGTGACGGGGATCCAGTGGATCCAGTCCGACCTCTTTGCCCTCGAACAATGGAGCGCGTCGCTCTCGGACCCGGGCCCCGGCGTCTTCTTCACGATCCACATGCACGAGTTCCTCGCCGCAGGAACGGACGCTGTCGCGACCTGGATGGACGAACTGCGCGCTCGCTTCGCAGGCTGGCGCCTGATTGTCCTGGAACAACCCCGCCTTCCCGCCAGCGCACGCGACGAGATCCCAACCGCCCAATGGCTCTACTCTCAAGCCAACGTGCTCATTCACCATTTGATTCGAAACGGTCGCATTCTCTCCGACCGGGAATGGCTCACGCTGCTTGGGGGTTCTGAGGGAAATGACGCCCGGAGCGTGCCCGCTGAATTCCTCGACTACCGAGCGTATGTCGTGCAACTCTAGGCCCTGTTCCGTGGCCGGGAGAGCAGAAGGAGCAGATGATGAACAAGACGTATGACATCATTGTGGTCGGAGGGGGCCCGGCGGGCGCGACGGCCGCCGGATATCTCGCTCAATTCGGTCATGAAGTGCTCGTCCTCGAGAAATCCGTGATGCCGCGTCACGCCATCGGCGAATCACTGCTCCCGAGCGCCATGCCTCTCCTGGAAGACCTCGGCGTGCTCGAGGAGGTGGAGGCGCAGAACTTCCCCAAGAAGACTGGAGGAACGTTCATCTGGGGGAAGGACAAGGAACCCTGGTCCGTGCTCTTCAGCAGCAACCCCTTCCTCCCATATCCCTACGCCTATCACGTCGATCGCTCCATCTTCGACAAGCTGATGCTCGACAACAGCGAGCGCCTCGGCGCCACCGTCCTTCAGGGATGGGGAGTCGTCGACGCGATCATGAAGGACGGCCGAATCGGAGGCGTGATCGCGCAAGAGGGAAAAGACGGAGATCGCCAGGAGTTTCACGCCAACTGGGTCATCGATGCCAGCGGACGGGCGAGCACTCTCGGCAAGAAGCTCACGAAGAGAACCTACGACCCTCAGATGAACCAGGTCGCCTTCTACAGCTATTACCGAAACGTCAAGGGACCCGCGGATGCGGACATCGAGGGCCACGTCATCGTCGAGAGCCACTCGCGCGGCTGGACCTGGTACATCCCCCTCGAGAGCCAGGAACTGGGCGATGTCAGCGTGGGCGTCGTGTCCGGCGCCGAGTTCAAGGAGGAGTTCGCGGAAAGCGGCGTCGAGAAGTTCTTTCAGGACAGCATCGACGAATGCCCCATGCTCCTCGAGACCCTGGGACCCGACGCCGAGCGCGTCGCCGATGTCCGCGCCATCACGGACTGGGCCTATTCCTGTGATCACATGGCCGGAGATGGGTACTTTCTGTCGGGAGACGCGGCGTGCTTTCTGGACCCGCTTCTCTCCACGGGAGTCTCGATGGCGATGCTCTCGGGATACTCCGCCGCCATCTGCTTGAACTCCATCATCAAGGACCCGTCAATGGACGGCCCGGCCCAGGAATTCTACACCGCGAACTACACGCGGATGTGGGATGTCACGAAGGACTTCCTCCACTATTTCTATGCAGGGAACGCCAACGCCTATCCCGAAGACATGTTCTGGAAAGCGCGCGCCCAGCTTCAGCTCGGAGACAACGTCGGAGCGCGCCAGGCGTTCTGCTTCCTCGTGAACACCATCCCGGCGAACCCCCACCCCGCGCTGAGAAAGCAGATCCACATGTTCATGCAGTTCATGGACAACATCGAGCATCCGACGGAGGAGGACTTCTCCCAGGATGAGCAGCTCCAGGAGATGGCGGAGCAGACCCAGGACGATTACGTGGATTTCTCGCATCTCCACGACGCGCTGGTCCCCGAAGTGAACGGCAATCTCGAACAGTCCTGGCAGATCGACGGGGACGAGAACGTCTTGAAGCCGATCCGGGGCGTCACGTACGACGAGAATCGTCCGGTCTTCTCGACTTCGGCCTCCTGGCTTCTGGGTCGCAACATCCACCCTCTGGAGGATTCCGCGCTGAACCTGTTGAAGTCCTTCGACCAGAAGACCTCCTGGGGAGAGGTGATCCAGGCCCACGCGGACCGGGAAGGCCTCGCCGAGCCCGACGCCCGGAAAGCGCTGGTGGCGCAGCTCGAACCCCTCGTGGAAGAGAACATCGTGCTCCTCCGCAAGGCCTCCTGAGCTCTCCTGAATGCGGTCACTTCGCCACCTGCTGATCTGGCCCCTCGCCAACATTCGGCATCACCGCGTCATCTCGGTGGTCAGCGTGGGGGTGATGGCGGCTGCCGTCTTCTTGATCGCGACCCTTCTGGGCTTCGTGAACGGCTATCAATCCGCGGTGCGGGAGGACGTCGACCGGCTGGGCTACGATCTCCTCATCACGGCCAAGGGCTGTCCCTACGAAGCGGCCACATTGATGCTCCGGGGCGGCGTCGGACTGAAATACATGCCGAGCGGAGTGGTCCAACGACTCCACTCGGAAGACGCGGTGGAAGCGACGTTCCCCATGCTCATCCACCCGGTCCGAAATCCCAGCACCGAGCAGGGCATGACGCTCTACAAAGGAGTCTCACCCGGCTGGTACGAGACGATGGCGCTGACGCTCCGGGAAGGCGAGTGGTTCGATGAGTCCACAGGCGAACTCCAGGGAGACGGGGTCGTTCTCGGCTTCGAGGCGGCGGAACTGGAGACCCGGCATGTGGGCGATCCCTACCTCCTGTATCAACCGCAGACCCGGAAATTCGAGGAGACTCGGGTCCGGGGCATCCTGGAGCGTACAGGCACTCAGATGGATGGCACCGTCATCCTCCCGGTCGCCGCTCTTCAGACGCGCTACGATCTCCGCGGACGCCTGACGGGAGTGGGCGTCAAGATGAGGCGGTCGGATCCCGCGGTCACCCAGGAGCTCCGGGACCGCTACGATCTTGAGCCGGAGCTGCAGGTCATCAGCCTGTCTCGCATCGAAGAGGCGCTCCACAAGGCCATGGACAACATGCGCGACGTCGTCCAGCTCCTCGCGTGGATTCTGGCGTTGATGGCGGCGGCCATCCTGATCAACACCACGCTGCTCCGAACGCTCTCCGAGCATCGACAGCTGTACGTGCTCCATGCGATCGGGCTGCCCCATTGGTTCATCCACACCGCGGCGGCGATGGAGAACCTGATTCTGGTCGGTCTCGGGACGGCGCTCGGCCTGGGCGCGGCGACGGTGGCGGGGGGAATCAGCTCGGAGTTTCTCGCGAGCTATCTCCCCTATGCTCCTGCCGGCGATCTGGTGCTCCTGACGGGCCCGCTCCTCGCGGGCATCGCGGCAGCCGCCTTGCTGATCAGCCTGCTCGCCACGATACCGCCCCTCGTCCGGCTCGGATGGTTCTCGGACCATTCGGCGCTCGCGGGAGGAGGTTGAGATGACGTGGCTCGAGGCCCAGGGAGTGACCCGGAGATTCGGAAGCATCGAGGTGCTGCGCGGCGTCGATCTGGAGATGGAACGCGGCGCGCACGCGCTGATACTCGGCCCCTCGGGTTCGGGAAAATCAACCCTTCTCCATCTCTTCGCCGGGCTGATGCAGCCCGACTCCGGGACGATTCATCTCGACGGCGAGCCCCTGCATGCGCTTCCGAATGCCGCGGCGTTCCGGCTCGCCAACATCGGCATTCTCTTCCAGGAGTTCCACCTCCTCGAAGCCCTCACGATTCGGCAGAACCTCTCCCTCGTCGCGGATGCCTGCCCGCCTGGAGAGGCTCTCCCCACGCCTGAAGAGCTCATGGAGCCCCTGGGACTCCACGAACGGCTCGACGACCGCGTACACACCCTGAGTCGCGGAGAGCGCCAGCGAGTCGCGCTGGGTCGGGCCTTCGCCAACCGCCCCCGCCTGGTGCTCGCGGACGAGCCCACGGCGAGCCTCGACCCCGACAATCGGGAGAAGAGCATGGCGCTCTTCTTCACGCTCTGTGAGCGACTGGGATCCACGGCCATCGTGATGACCCATGACCCCCAGTTGAACGCGAAGGGACAGTTCAAGAGCGTGGCGCGACTGGAGAAGGGACGGCTCGTGACGGACTAGTCCACTCGGGCGATCCGACCGACCCAGCCGTTCACACCGATCCCGCCGATCGCCGCCGCGAAGAGCACCCAGAATCCCCATCCCAGATCCACCTCGGTCCCTCCCGGGAACTGTTTGAGCGTGAGAGCGAAGAGGCCGAGGACCACCACCTCCGTCAGCGAAAGCCCTCCGATGAAGTGCAGCGATCGCGCCCAGAGCCCCGGCTCCTCCCCCGGAGCGAGGGTCCAGCACACGTGCACCGCCGTCAGCAGCTTCACCAGGGGAAAGAACCAGGAAAAGACGACCAGAAGGCACCCGAGGGCCACGCTCCCATGACGAAAGAGCGCATCAATCCCGCCTGCGACCGTGAGCACCCGGGGAGCGGTCGCGTCCGGCCAGAGGGCCCCGACAAGCTCCGTAT
>CAVOCR010000100.1:0-6726 GCA_963694245.1 Myxococcota bacterium | reverse complement strand
ATTGTCAGCTGCGCGAGGTGCATCGGCTGCTCCGTGAAGAGGGCGTCTGCGAGGCTCACGACAGAGGGACGGATCGTCTGGCTCACGAGGCGTTGCCCGCCCATGAACGCCGGGTTCACCACCGCGTCAGCGCCGACCCGCGTGAATTTGGCTTCGTTGGCGGCGTCTTCGATCTTCGCCACCACCCGGGTGTCGGGGGCCAATCCCCGGATCGTCAGGGTGAGCAGGAGGTTGTCCCGATCGTCCGCCATGCAGGCGATCACGCCTCGGGATTTCGGAAGCGATGCCGTGGCGAGGACGCTCTCCTGGAGGGGGTCGCCAAGCACGACGAGGACGTTCTCTCCGACGTCCATGAGGAGACGGTCCATTCGCCCGGCGTCCGAGTCAATGGCGACCACGGGAACGCCGTTTTCCACGAGGTCGCGAACGACGTTCATTCCGGTCATGGTCATGCCCGCGACCACGACGTGGTCCGAGATGGCAGAGAGCTTCCTTTCCATTCGTCGCCTCCAGAGCCCGTGGGCCAGATCGCCTTCGATCACGATTGCTGTGAACGAGGAGAGAAAATAGACGAGACCGCCGCCGCCCAGCAGGATCAGCACGGACGTGAAGAGTTGAAGTGATTCCGAGTCCGTGACGGGAATCACTTCGCCGTAGCCCACGGTCGAGACCGTGATGACGGTCATGTAGAAGCATTTGGTGAGTGTGTGCACGCCTCCGGTGAGGATGTGGTAGCCCCCCGTGCCGAAGCCGAGAACGACGAGGACGAGCAGGAGCGCCTTGAACAGGCGGATTCTCCGCTCTCGTTCATCGCCCGCGTGGGAGATCCGGCTCCCGCCCAGCCCCTGGATGCTCGTCGTCATCGACGGCACCTCGCGTGTGTCCATTCGTGCATGGTGGAAGGGTATGCGACGTGTCGGGCGAGAGGCAACCACTCCAGGGGGTGGGGGTCACGTTGAGCGATGGGGCGGGCTCACCCTCCCTCGGGATTTTCAGGGCATCTCGTCGGGCGCGTTGGCTCCGCCGAAGACCCCCATGTCGCCTGGGGTTCCATTCAGGTCGAAGAGCTCCGGATCGCCCGCGTCGATGGCAGGGGATCCGGGGAGCAGATGGAAGTCGTCCGGGCTCACGAAGAGCGGGTCCTCGGTGACGTGGCCATCTGCCGGGAGCATCTCCATCGCCTGGCAGGGCTCCTCGTTGGGGAGTCCGCCGATGCACGCGTCGAAGTCCGCGTTTCCGTACACGAGATTGTGCGCGAGGAGGAATGTGCCTTGCCACGCGTTGAACCAGAGCCCCGTCTTCTTTCCCACCCATTCGTCCTCTGACCAGCCGTTGTCGAAGATGATGTTGTTGATGAAGGAGCCGCTCACGCCGGCGTTCCAGGCCGCGAGACCTGTCGTTCCGTTGCGAACGATGACGTTGTTGATCGCGTGCATCGTCGAGTTGCCGCTTGCGATCACGCCCCAGCCGGCCTGATCGCGCACGACGTTGTTGCTCAACACGGCGCTCGAGTCTCCGAAGGTTCCGATCCCCTTCCAATAATGGTGGATCGTGTTGCCGATGGCCATGAGCTGAGCATCCCAGGTCACGCCGATTCCGGCTCCTCGTCCTCCTTTTACGACGCAGTCCTCAGTGCATCCGATGAGGCATCCCTCGATGAAGGCCTTGGGCGCCGTGTCGGGGAGTCCGGGTTCTCCGCGGTAGAGGGTGATCCCATCCCAGCTGTTGTCTTCGATGATCGAGTTTCGGACGGTGAGATCGCTCCCTTCGCGCCCGAAGATCCCGCCGATCCCGACGACTGGATCCGGGAGCGGCCCCGTGTAGAGGTGGTTGTTGAAGACGACGGCGCTGTCTTCCACCGTGAGGGTCGTGTGACGCACGACGATCCCCGCGTCCGTGGCGTTGCCGTCGGGATCCCGGAGTCCGCCCGTGATGCGGAGGTGCCGGACGCTGGAGGTGCCGGCTTCGTCGAAGAGGAGTCCATAGCCGGCCTTCGTCACGAGGACGCTCTTTTCATGCCCCGCGCCGAGGAGATGCAGGGATTTCCCCTGGACGAGAAATCCCCGGGTGGCCTCCGCGCCGAAATAGAAGCTGTTGTCGTCGCAGTTTCCGCAGCCGGGATCCGCGTAGGGTTGCGGCGTGGCGATGTAGGTTCCCTGGTGCAGATAGAGAGTCGCTCCATCGGGGGCCTCGTCGATGGCGAGCTGGAGATCCAGGTAGGGGGCGTCCGCGCTCCCCGTTCCACCGGCATCCGCTTTTGCGTCGACGTGAATCGCGTCTGCGGGGATGCCGTCGTCTTCTCCTGTCTCCTCTCCGGTGGTCTCCCCGGCCTCTTCGCCCGTGGTCTCTCCGGCCTCTTCGCCCGTGGTCTCTCCGGCCTCTTCGCCCGTGGTCTCTCCGGCCTCTTCGCCCGTGGTCTCTCCGGCCTCTTCGCCCGTGGTCTCTTCCGAGACGTCAGCGGGGTCGTTGGGTGTTGGATTGGAGTCGCCTCCGCAGGCGAGGATGAACATCGCGAAGAAGAGAAGAAGAGTGCGTTGCATGATGGGCTCCCGTGTGTGTCCTCGGGCTCTACCATATTCGAAGAGGAGATGTCTCAAGAACCACAGGCAGGGCGATCAGGCAGGATCCCGTTGCCGGGCATTGCGCTGTTTCCAGACTTTCCAGCCGTAGTGGATGGCTGCCGCGAGGAGGAGATACTGCACCGGCTTGAGTCCGATCTCTGGAAGGAGGCTGTCTCCCCGAATGAACTCCGCGAGGAACCGGTACCCCGCGTACAGGGCCAGGTAGAGTCGGAAGAGCATTCCGCGCTCGGCGAAATGGTTCCGCATGCGCCAGAGGATCGCGAAGAGGAGGAGATCGAAGCCGATCTCGTAGAGCGGCGCGGGATGCACGGGGAGGGAGGCGAGGCTGGAGGCGTCGAGGAGTCCCCAATGAACATGAAACGCGTGCGGGACGGAGCCCGCGGGATACGTGATCGCCCAGGGGAGATTCGATGGCGTCCCGAAGCAGCAGCCTCCGAGGAGGCATCCGATGCGCCCCACGGCGTGACCGAGAGGGATCGCGACGGCGAATGCGTCGCCCGTGCGGTGAGGGTACCCGATGAGCTTCTTGGTGATCTCGACGCCGAGGAAGCCTCCCGCGATGCCGCCCACGACGGTGCGGCCGAGCAGTTCTCCGAAGCGGTAGTGCTCGGGAAGGGCTGTCCAGTCGAGGAAGAGGAGACTGAAGAGGGCCGATCCCGCGAGGGCTCCGAACATGCATCCGAGCAGTACGAAGATCAGGGCCTCAAGAGGCCATCGCCGCCTGCGAACTTCCGACCAGAACACGATCCCTCCCACGAGACATCCGAGCGCGTAGAAGAAAAGGTAGGACTCGACCGCGAGTCCGCCGATTTCAAACAGGATCGGTCTCATGATTCTCGTCCGTGGAAGAGGGGGGACGGCTCAAGAGGAGGATGCCGAGGGCGATGGGTCCGAGCAGGAGGCCGAGCGCGAACCACGTGCGTCCGACGCGGCCGCGTCGCTGGGCGAACCAGCCGCTCGTGAAGCCGACGAGGCACCACCAGGGGATGAGATCCGCGTAGTTCATTCAGTCTTGTTTCGGCTCGGGTGAGCCCGTGGACTGAAACTGCCAGGACGTGGGGGCGATGCGATAACGGTCCGGCCTGTCTCTCAGGCTGCCTGAAATGCCTCCCATTCCGGTTCCGACTCCTGCGCCCATCAGGGCCCCCACCGGGGTGGTGGCGAGGCTCACGCACAGCGCGAGTGGGACGTTGTTCGGATTTTCCACGAAAGGCACGCTGAAACCAGCCAGACCCCCTACGACCGCGCCGATCGCGGTACCCATGCGGCGGTCTTTTTGCAGATTGCCCTGGTGGATCACGCGCACTTCTCGGATGTCGGCGATGGGAAAGCAGGCGGTCGTCCCCCCCTCTCGCCACCCACAGAGTTCCTGTCGTTCATGATCGATGCCTTGAAGCAGGAGGGGACCGTGGGTTCCGGATGCATTGGTGAGGAGGATGGGGTGGTCGTAGGTGGCTGGGATCTGGACGAGATTCCCTCCCCTGTCCACGAGCCTCACGGGGCTTTCATCCACATCCGCAGAGACGTGTCCTTCGGCGGGGGCTCGAATGTAGGTCATCTTCGGGGTCGCGCAGCCGGTCACGGAGAGCGGGTTGAACGTCTCGAGGACGGGGACTCCCCCCAGTTGCAACAGCAGCACCGTGAGAGATGCAGCGATGCCGATTCGAAATGTGCGGGGCGACCAGTCGTGTGTCATGCCCGGATCTTCTCCGATTTCATCGCGCGAGGGAAGGGAGAGTTCCCGTCCTGCAGCGGGACGCATCACAAATCCACTCCGTTCCTGGAGGGCTGGATGGGGCTTCCCACCTGAAATCCCCGGCGGTGATATTCGATGGAACAGAGGACGAATGGCGATTTCTCGTCGTGCCGTAAATGGCTCCAATCCCGGCTCCGATTCCTGCGCCAATCCCGGCTCCAATCGCCATGACCCCCGCGCCAAATACGAGAGCGAGGCCCCGCTCAACTCGATTAGTCATACCACCCATCAACATGCCTGTGAACACGGCCCCGGGCAAAGCCCCTCCGAAGGCTCCGATTCCGGCCCCTTTCGTGGCTGAGCGTGCAACGACGCTCTTCTGGCTCGCGCATCCGGTCGTGGCGAGCAGACACGCCAGGGCGACGGCCACGACTCCAGGCCATCCCCGATGGGCGCATGGGGGATTCTTCGGCGTCTTCCGTGGTTGGGGCGTCATGTGCGGCTTCTGGGTTCTGTCATCGCGGGCGCCGGGGGTGTCAACGGCGCGTTCAGGAGGTCGATGCGCTCGCGGATGGGACCCAGCCGCGTCTCCTCGAGGTCTCCCCGGTAGAAGAGATTGTAGGTGTCGAAGGGGATCATCCGCCCGTCGGGATGCGCGATGTGGACGCAGCTCTTCTTCACGCTCCGCACGTCGAAATTATGGGCGTCGATGAACTCCATGATGATGACGCGGAAGATCGAATCGTAGCCGAGCCCCTCGGGCGCCTCGATCTTCGGGATGCAGCAGAGCAGATCCTTCAAGGCGGTCGCGCTCGACTCGGGCGAGTGATTGGTCGAGAAGAGCTTGAAGACCGTGTCGCGCATCACGTCGTCCTTCTCGTACGTGATGGTGTTCCGTGCGCCGTCGAGGAGGGCCTCGAGCGGGATCATGTGGGTGAGCGGGGTGGTCTCGCCGCCGTGCTTGAGCGCGTAGGCCATGGCGATGGCGTCGGGATGGCAGGGGACGGGGAGGATGTCCTCGGGAGCGAAGACATCGGATTGTTCGAGGATCCCGCGTCGGACCTCGGTCAGCGTGAGGCGATCGGTCGCTGGATTGTAGTTCTCGAGCCTTCCGGCCGCCTGGATCGGCTGGAAGGTCACGCCGCGGACAGAGGGCTGCTTGAGCGCAAACGCGATGATGTCACCCAGCTCGTGATCGTTGAGTCCCTTCTTCACGGTCACGACGAGGGTCACGGAGAGGCCCAGTTCGTTGGCTCGATCGAGGACAGTGGCGTGGACCTTCCGGAGATCCGCACCTCGCAGCTCCATCTGGGGTTCAAGGCTCAACGAGTCGAATTGGAGGTAGAGTTCGATGCCCGGCTGATACGCCGCGAGGCGCTCCATGAAGAGCGGGTCCTTCGCGAGCACGATGCCGTTTGTGTTCACCATCAGGTGGCGTATCGGTCGCTCGCGGGCGGCGTCGAGCACGGCGAAGAAGTCGGGATGGATCGTCGGCTCTCCTCCCGAGAGCTGGACGACGTCCGGCTCTCCCTCGTTGGCGACCACCTGGTCGAGCATCCGAATGATCTCGTCGAGGGGTCTGTGCGTGGTGCAATGAGGCCCACTCTCCGCGTAGCAGATCGGACAGCTCAGATTGCAGGAATCCGTGAGCTCGATGATGGAGACGCAGGAGTGCTGCTCGTGGTCGGGGCAGAGCCCGCAATCATAGGGGCAACCGTGTTGGATGGGCGTGTTGAAGCGCTCGGGCATCTCCGGTTTCTTGAGGAAGACTTCGCGTCCCAGGCGGTAGTATTCGGCGTCATCCGCCATCAGAACCCGCTCGAATCCATGCTCGGGGCATCGCTTCGTGAGATACACGGATCCATCCTGGATCAGGATCTTGCCGTCGACCTTTCGAAAGCAGGTCGAGCAGATGGAAATCGCGGTGTCGTAGAACTCGTAGTTTCGTGTGCGGTGACCCATGCTCCGGCCCTCCCCGATGGCCTGATGGAACGCTATCATGCGCCCGGAAACGGGGGAAGAGCCGTCTAGTGTTCAGGAGCCTTCCGGGGCGAATTGGTGGAGTCGGCGGCGTTGCCAGAGAAGGCCAATGCACACGGCATTGAAGGGAACCAGGATGAGGGCCCAGATGACGAGTATCAGACGCACGTCGACATAAGCGCCGATCGCGCCAAGATTCAGGACAAAGAGATGGGTTCCCAGCCCCATCCAGGTCCATCCGCGCATGTGGGAGAGGGTGCGCTCGCGGTATTCCGCTCGTCGCTCATCGCTCCACGTCCGCGCTTCGGGGGCGACGTCGCTGCGCGCTCCCTGCAGGCTCATGTAGAACATCAGCGCGGAGACGAGGAAGGCCTGCATCCGCTCTCCTGCATCCCGATGCTTTTCCCGGATGATCCGCATCTCCTCCATGTCGAGGAAGGCCGCATCTCCCAGATTCTTCACCGGGGG
>CAVOCR010000099.1:0-6744 GCA_963694245.1 Myxococcota bacterium | reverse complement strand
GAACACGGTGCCGGATACGAGGAACTCATCGCCCCGAAATTCGACACGAAGAAGCATGTCGCCTTCACCTCCGAATGGGCATGGAACCAACGTGGAGTGGCCCAGCTCGCCTTCGAAGGACAGGCAGGGCGCATGCAGCCGGACGCAATGCACGCGGCCGTGCAGCAGCTCGCGAATCGGCCCACGGATCGAACCCGAGCGACGGCGGCCTGGTATGCGGCATGGGCGCGAACGAAGGGCGCGAGCAAAGTCGCGACTCTTCTCGACACCATCGCCCAGTCCGAGACCGCTACAGCGCTGCATTGGACCCCCACCCGACCCCACCTGGAGATCACGAGTGCTGGTGAAGCGCTCTACGAGGAGAAACCGGCCACTGGAGCCAATCCCCGGAAGAACTTCGTCAAAGGGCTCCAGCTGAAAGGCAAGAAACCCTTCGTCAAGACGGGCGTGAAGTCCGACTTCAACGCGCGTTTCGAGAACGTCCTGATGGAGGGTGTGTCCAATGGACTCGACTTCGCCGGACGGACCGCCGTCATCACGGGCGCTGGACCCAACTCGATCGCGCTGGACGTGGTGGCCCACCTCCTCCACGGGGGGGCCCGCGTTGTCGTCACGACGTCGAGCTACCGCAAGGAGCGCATCCGCTACTATCGTCGCTTCTACCAGGATCATGCGGCGCCTGGTGCAGAGCTGCACATCGTGCCGTTCAACCAGACCTCGCTGCAGGATGTGAAGAACTTTGCCACCTGGCTCTTCGCCACGATCACGGAACAATCAGGCGCCGAAGTGAAGGTGGTCAAGCGCCCCTTCGCCCCGGACCTCGTCCTTCCCTTCGCCGCCATCAAGGACATGGCGACCATGGATGCCATGGGGGCACGTTCCCAGGCCGCGCTTCGAACCATGCTGCTCAGCGTGGAGACGCTCATCGGAGCCATCGCCACCGAGTACAACCAACGGGGCCTCCCGAGCATGCCCTGCCATGTCGTTCTTCCCCTCTCGCCCAATCACGGCGCGTTCGGAGGAGACGGAGCCTACGCGGAGACCAAGGCCGCCCTCGAAGTCATGGCCAACAAATGGCATAGCGAACACGATGCCTGGGGACGTGCGACCACCTTGTGCACCGCACGCATCGGCTGGGTCCGTGGCACCGGTCTGATGGACGCCAACAATCCTGTCGCCGCAGCACTCGAAGAGGAAACGGGAGTGAAGACCTTCGCGACCTCGGAGATGAGTTTCCTGATCGCAGCGCTTTGCTCGGAAACCGCCCGGGAAGCTGCCCGACCCGCTCCCCTCGCTGCAGATCTCACGGGAGGATTCTCGGAGATCGAGGATCTTCGTGGCACGGTCGACGGCATCCGCAAGCGCATCGAAGAAGGCGTCTCCACAGCGCGCAAGCTGACGGGACTGAAGGGAATGGATGCCGCCAATGAAGACCGGATGGCTCCCGCCACCGCGCTTCCGAACTGGCCTCGAGCCACCTTCCAGCCCGTGGACATCACCGACCTTCCTGCCTCCAATGACGTCGCACTGGAAGACATGATCGTGGTGGTTGGAGCCGGGGAAATTGGTCCCTGCGGAAACTCCCGCACCCGATTCGAACTCGAAATTGGCGATGAACTCTCCGCCGCTGCAGTGCTGGAGTTGGCATGGCTGTGTGGATTGATTCGATACGATGACAACGGTCGCGGAGGCGTCTGGATCGATACGGAGACAGACGAGGAAGTGGCCGAAAGCGCCATCGCCGAACACTACCGGGATCAGCTCGATGAGCGAGTCGGCATTCGATTCGTGGAAGAGGAGACGGTCGGGTTCGATCCCACCTCCCTCCCCATCCACTCGACCGTCTATCTCGAACGGGACATGGTCTTCACCGTGGCCAGCGAAGAAGAAGCACGCAGCTTCGTCAGCGCGGACCCTGAGTCCGTGGAGGCCTACCATGACGCGAACGCCGACGCGTGGAAGGTGACTCGCAAGGCAGGTTCCACGATCCGGGTCCCTCGAAAGGCCTGCCTCGACCGTCGCATCGCTGGTCAAGTCCCCCGGGGATTCGACTTCGCACGACATGGGGTGCCGAGAGACATGATCGAGAACACCGATCGCCTCTCGCTCTTCAATCTCCTCGCGACCGTCGACGCCTTCATGAGCGCCGGACTGACCCCCGAGGAGCTGATGCGCTGGGTTCACCCCGCTCGCGTGGCGAACACACAGGGCTCCGGAATCGGGGGAATGCAGAGCCTCCACCGACTCTATTGCGACCATGTGCTCGGAGAGGAACGGCAAAGCGACGTCCTTCAGGAAACGCTGATCAACGTGGTGGCCGCCTACAGTGTCCAGGCCTACATCGGTTCCTACGGCTCGATGTCGCATCCTGTCGCCGCATGTGCGACCGCCGCCGTCTCACTGGAAGAAGGGGTCGACAAGATCGTCGCTGGAAAAGCCGATTTCGTGGTCACCGGTGGCTTCGATGACATCGGCCGCGAAGGCATGATCGGGTTCGCTGACATGAACGCCACGGCGAACAGCGATGAGCTGGAAGCGATGGGTCTCGAGCCGGATGAGGCCTCCCGTGCCAACGACATGCGCCGCAAGGGATTCGTCGAAGCCCAGGGCGGCGGCACACTCCTCATCACTCGGGGGGACATCGCCGCGGAAATGGGGCTCCCGGTCCTCGGGGTGGTCGCCTATGCCGGATCGTTTGGAGATGGAATCCAGAAGTCGGTCCCGGCACCCGGAATGGGAGCGCTCGCTTCCGTGCTCGGAGGAGACGCGTCACCAATGGCGGGGGCCTTGAAGAAATTCAACCTCACCACGGATGACATCGGACTCGTCTACAAGCATGACACCTCCACCAACGCGAACGATCCCAACGAGAACAATCTTCACGATCGAATCCAACGCGTACTGGGAAGAACCGAAGGGAACCCCCTCTGGGTGGTGAGTCAGAAATCACTGACAGGACACTCCAAAGGTGGCGCAGCAGCCTGGCAGCTTGTCGGACTCTGCCAGGCATTGGCGACCGGGACCATCGCCGGAAATCGCAATCTCGACTCGGTCGACCCCCGAATGGCGAATTTCGGACACATGGCATTCACGGATCAGAGCTTGAACACGGGCGGGCTGGAGGCTGGATTGGTGACGAGTCTCGGATTCGGACATGTGAGCGGGATTTCCCTCATCCTCCATCCGCGTCATTTCGTAGCGGCCCTCGGAAAAAAGGACCGCCTCGAATGGAGCGAACGAGCCCAGGAGCGCCGACGGGATGAGGCGACGCGTGTGATCGACGCGATGCTCGGAGAGAAACCCAGTTTCGAGAAACGCAATGAGCGCCGCTTCATCGCGGGAGATGGAACGGCTGCGCAGGCCAACGAGGAGATCCAGCTCCTGACCAATCCCGCCGCCCGCATGGATCTTGAGAAGGGTCACTTCGTCAGCCCAGGAGAGGGGTCATGATCGGCGGAATTGGGATGGATGTGGTGGATGTCACGGGGTTTCGGGAGCAGCTTTCCGATACCGCGTCGACCTTTGTCCAGGGGACCTTCACCCCCGGTGAGCGCGATCGCGTCGAGACGCGGCCGTCCCGGGATCAAGCCCCACACCTCGCCGTCCGATTTGCCGCCAAGGAAGCGTTCATCAAGGCCTGGTCGACCGCCAACACCGGTCGGATTCCTGCCCTCAAGAGCGTCGACATGCGTGAGATCGAGGTCATTCATGATGCCCATGGACGACCTGCCTTGCGCCTGCATGGCGCCGTCCACGACGCCTACCTGTCGCAGGCGCTGGGCGAAGTACATTTGAGTTTGAGTCACGACGGGGATGTGGCGGCCGCCTTTGTGGTCGTCGAACGCCCCTCGAATGGATAGAACGAAACCCCGCTCAAGCGGGACATGGATGCAACATGCGTATCGCCATTCTGAACCGTGGAGAAGCCGCCGTCCGATTCATTCGGGCCGTCCGCGAATACAATATCCAGCGAGGCACGGCGATCCGTGCCATCGCGTTTTACACCCAGCCCGATGACGGCACGCCCTTTGTTCGGATGGCCGACGAGGCGATCTGTCTTGGCCCGGCGCTTGTCGCCGGCGCAGATGGGGCCATGGTGAGCGCCTATTGCGATCACGAAGGAGTTCTCAAGCAGCTCCGGAAATCACGATGCGAAGCCGTCTGGCCCGGCTGGGGATTCATCGCGGAAGACTCCGACTTCGTCGAGAAGCTGGAGGGAGCGGGCATCACGTTCCTGGGCCCCAGCGCCGACGCCATGCGCAGCCTCGGCGACAAGATCGCCAGCAAGCAATTGGCGGAGACCTACAAGGTCCCCGTCTCGCCCTGGACGATCATCGACGGACAAAGCGATGAGGAACTCCTCAAGGAAGCGGAGAAGATCGGATTTCCGCTCATGGTCAAAGCCTCGGCCGGAGGTGGAGGACGCGGAATTCGCAAGGTGGATTCCCCCGATCAGCTTCTCGAGTCCATCATCTCCGCACGAGACGAGGTCGCCAAGGTCTTCTCGGCGGGCGGACTCTTCATGGAAGCCTGCATCACCAATGCGCGACATATCGAGGTCCAGTTCGTCGTCGATCACGACGGTGTCGCGGCCGCTGTTGGGATCCGGGACTGCTCCATTCAGCGACGCAATCAAAAGGTGATCGAAGAAGCCCCCTCCCCCATCGTCGACGCGAAAGGGGAGGCCGTGATCTGTGACGCCACCATTCGCCTCGCCGAGGGCGCTGGATACCGCGGCGTGGGGACCGCCGAGTATCTGTACCAGCCCGCGCAGAACAAGTTCTACTTCCTCGAAGTGAACTCCCGGCTTCAAGTCGAGCACACCATCACCGAACTCACGACCGGTGCAGATCTCGTGAAAGCGCAAATCGACATCGCCCGTGGACTGGCCTGGGAAAATCCCGGAAAGGGACGTCATGGATACGCGATCGAAGTGCGATTGAACGCCGAAAACCCTGCCCGTGGATTTCAACCCTCACCGGGGTTGATTCGCGTCTTTCAGCCCCCAGCCGGGCCCGGACTTCGCGTCGACTCCGGAGTGGCCGAGGGCATGACCATCGCCCCGGACTTCGACTCCATGATCGCGAAAGTCATGGCGTACGGGCGAACGCGTGAAGAGGCCATCGCACGTCTGACCAGAGCACTCAAGGAGTTCCCCGTCGTCGTCGAGGACGGGGCAACGAACAAGGCCTTTCTCCTTCAACTCCTGGCCCAGAAACCCTATCTCGACGGGACAGCCGATACGCAATGGCTTGACCGCGCCATGGAGGAAGGCGTGTTCACGGGAGATCGACACGAGTTCGAGGCGACCCTCGCGGCGACCATCATCGTCTACCGCCAGGAGATGCTTACCGACACCCATCGCTTCCTCGCAGAAGTCCAAAATGGAATCCCGCAGAACGTGCGCCCCCCAAAAGGCGAGGAGATCAGTCTCCGTGTGGGGTCCGGCAACGTGGAACTCTCGATCCACAACACCGGACGCAATCGCTACCAGGTCGGTCCCAGGGACTCGCTTCACGACGTGCGATTTGAGACGCGTTCGGCCAACACGGCGACCCTCTACATCGGTGAGGAGCGCCATGAAGTGCTCTTCAGTCATGGCAGCACCGGCATCTACGTCGAAATCGATGGCGCGGGACATGTGATCGAAGAGCTCTCAGGGGGCGTGGTCCGCGCGCCTTCCCCCGCGATGGTGGTCTCCGTCTCTGTCGAAGAGGGACAAATCGTCGAGGTGGGCGATCGTCTCGCGACCCTCGAAGCGATGAAGATGGAAATGCCCCTCCATGCGACCGAGGCTGGCGTCGTGAAGTCCGTCCTCTGCCGCGCAAATCAACAGGTCTCTGCAGGCCAGCCCCTCCTCGAGGTGGATACGGAGGGCGCAGACAACGAGATCTCGGGAGAGATTGCCGCACCGACTACAGAGCCCGCAGAGCGTCCCCTCGACGCATTGCGGGTCGAGGGTGGACTCGACGTTCGACTTCTCGATGCCCTCAAGCCACGAAAGGCCGAAGCGGCCGTCCAGGATCTGATCGGCATCATGGTGCCGATCCTTCTCGGATACGACGTCCCCGACTATGAAGTGGAGCTCCTCCGTTCGTTCTTCCGAGCCGACAAGGCGGTTGAAAATCTGAAAAACCCGGAACGACTGGTGCCCATCGCCCGCACACTCAAGGCATTCGCAGACACGGAATCACTCTTCGACCGCAACTTCCTGCCGCTCGACAATGAAGCCGCAGCCGTCAGCGCCGAGATCGCATTCTACGACTACTGCCGCAATCTCCATGACGGGGAGGAGGGAGCCGCCCCAGAGGTGAAAGAGGCGCTGCTTCAAGCACTCCAATGGTATGGAGTCAATAGCCTGGAGCCCTCCGACACCCTCCGACTGGCCATCTGGCGGCTCGCGGTGGGCCATGCACACCCCGAGCTCCGGCACCGCCTCTGCTCGTCCGTTCTCCGGACCCTCATTGGTCTCCACTCCTCCGGCGCACGATTCCACAAAATCCAGGGGCTCAACGAGACCCTCGACCGTGTGGCTCAACTCGCACGCCCCCAGTTTCCCTTCGTGGCGGACAACGCACGCCAGGCCAACTACGAGCTCTTTCAACGCACCCGATTTGTCCAACGGAAGAATCAGGTGGAGAGCGGACTCGACGAGACGCTCGAATCCCTCGAAGGAGAGCCCCAGGGAAGCGAAGCCTATGAACTGGGATTCCAGAAGATCCTGAAGACCCAGCACAGCCTGAT
>CAVOCR010000098.1:0-6762 GCA_963694245.1 Myxococcota bacterium | reverse complement strand
TCCCCCATGGATTCGATGAGATGATCGAGGAGTCCATGAGCATCCACCAGGTCCGCAAGTCGGCTCTCCAGAAGAATCTGCTGCATCTCGTCGTCGAGATCCTCCATCGTCCCCACATCATCAAAACGCGCCATCAACGCGACGATCAGATTCTGAAGAATCGTGGCGTCTCCGCTCATCGCGGCGTGGAGCCGCCGGGCAGTCAAGGCCCGGGATCGATCCACGAGAGCGCTGTGCCCGTCACCAGACTCCAGGAAATGCTGCGAGCGCTGTTCGAGGACCTCCGCGAGCATCTGCCGGAAATCTTCGCTCACGAGCTCCACTGCGAGCTCACACCATTGCAAGGACTGATCGATGAGCGCTCGACGTGTCTCGGGAGTCTCCAGCAAGAGACTCGCGAGGCCATAGCCCTGAATGATGCGCTCGATCCAGGGTTGAAGCGTCCGCGGATCATCGGGGACATCCTCCCGGGCGAGCGCGTTCCACCGCTCCACGAGACGACTGGTATGCGCCAGCACTTCCCGTGGCTCAATGGTTTCCTCGTTCAGATGACGGCGGAGAATATCCCCCAGGGCATCGAGTGATTCTTGAAGGTCGAGGGATTCCATGGGTTCATCTGCTGGAGGAAATACATGAGAGCGATGCAGGAGTATCCCATTCCCCATCTCTCGCGGCAACTGACCTCGAACCCCTCGCTTCGCTTCCCAGTGCCGCGAGCGCTGAGAACCCTTGACTGTCGGCGGTTCAACGGCCCAGGATGACCCTCCTTTTACGCACATGGGAATGCTTCATGGTCGCAGCCACACGCCAGACCGAGCCCGATCACGACGCCACAGGATGGCCCAGAGGGGTCCCCTGCATCATCGGAAACGAAGGGTGTGAGCGTTTCAGCTTCTACGGAATGAAGTCGATTCTCCAGGGGCACCTGACGGCGCTCTTCGTGACCGCCGGTTTGATGGGTGTCGCATCCATCCTCTTTGCCATCCGCGCCTCCTTCTACCAGGGCAAGGAATACACCCAATAGTTCCAGGAGCCTTCATGCGCCTCTCTCTCCTCCTCAGCGTCGCGCTGACAGTCGTCGCCTGCTCCGAACCCACCTCCTCCTCTTCGGGGGGAGATGCCGTGTCCCATGCCGACGCGGGCGTGGACGCGAGCGACGACGCAAGCAGCGATGCGAATGAAGACATCCTGGGGGATCTCCCTCCCCTCCCCCCGAGTGAAATCGTCGTGATGCGCGTCGAGGACCCGGATCTTCTCCCCACGGGGGACGGAGCCGAGGCGCGCCTCGGAAAGGCCTGGATGATCGGCAACAAGGTCGCCCGATTCTATGTCCAGGACACCGACGTCGCTGCGGGAATCAATCTCTACGGGGGAAACCTCATCGACGGCGTACTCCTCGACGGATCGGGAGAGGCTGGCCCGGATCGTTTCCGGGAGATGTTTCCGATCATTCGGCTGAAGGTCGCGACCGCAGAGACCATCACAGTCGAAGAATCCGAAGAGGGCACCCCCTTCCTTCGAGTACGGGGCACCGATCTGAAGACCGGCGTCGTCGAGATGCTCGATGCGCTCGTCGGTTCTCCCGAGGGACTCGACATCTGGACGGACTACTCGATGATTCCCGGTGTTCCTGCGGTGAAGATGACGACGACTGTGCGTCATCCGGAGGGAGAGGGAGCGGATCTCGCCTCTCCCCTGGTGGGCGACCTTCTCGCATTTGGAAGCCAGCTCACGCTCTTCACGGAGACCGGCGGGTTCGTCGAACCCGACAGCGGAACGCTGAACACCATCGTGGGCCGGGGCGACGGGGTCTCCTACGCCTATGTCCGGGAAGACGGAGACTTCTCGCTCCCCATCGTGGACTCGAGCTTCACAGGAGCCTTTTTCGAAGGCGGAATCGCCAGCGAGGGGCTTCATGAAATCACCTTCTCGCGCTGGATGGTCGCGGGCACGGGAGATGTGGCCAGCGCCCTCGAAGTCGCCCACTCCATTCGAGGCGAGGACACCATCGAGATCCAGGGATATGTCCGGGAACTCGTGACGGAAGAACCCATCCCCAACGCATGGGTCACGGTACTCTCGACGGGAGAGACTCCTCATGCCGTCAATCAAGCTGCGACGGAGGAGGACGGGCATTATCGCCTCACGCTGATTCCCGGTTCCTACCGCCTCGTGGCCACCGCGCCGGGACGCCGGGATGGGGTCGGAAATGAGATGACGCTCGACGCCAGCCTTCACGTCGATCTGGAGATGGACGCGCCGGGCGCCCTCGTCGTGAGCACCAACGGACCTGCCAAGATCACGCTGGAGAACGTCAACGCGGAAGCCTACGACCCCCAGCTGGGGATCCCACAGGTCGAAGAAACACGCCGCAAGATCTACAGTCCGACCGGCGAGACCACCTTCGCCGTGAAACCCGGCACGTACACCGCGACGCTCTCCCGGGGCCCCGAATGGAACACCCACTCCGAGGAGCTCACCGTCACGGCCGCGGAAGAGACCCTCCTGGCGATCGACCTCCTCCATGAAGTCGATACGGATGGATGGCTTGGAGGCGATTTTCACCAGCACACCACGGGAAGTCTCGACTCGAACATGAATCACCGGGACAAGGTCTCGGAGAACCTCGCGGAGGGTGTCGAAGTCCCGGTCACGACGGATCACGACAACGTCACAGACTACCGTCCCGCTGCAGAGGAACTGGGAGTCGGACACCTCCTTCACCCCATGGTGGGAAACGAGATCAGCGTCAACTCAGTGGGTCATTTCAACGCCTATCCGCTTCCCCTTGAAACGGTCGACCCCTTTCAATTCGTGGGCTCCCAGTTCTGGGCAGGACGCACCATTCAAGAACTCTTCGATCACGTGCATGCGGTGGCTCCAGAGAGCGTGATCCACATCAATCATCCTCGGGACAGCGGAAACGCCTACTTCACGTGGATCGGCCTCGACCCCGTGACAGGCGAAGCCACCAATCCTGACGAGGTCGTCCCCACTGGATTCCAGGGAATGGAGGTGAACAGCGAAATCGGGACCCCCGACCAGTTCACGGAGGAATCGGACAGCGCCATCTCAATCGCCGCAAAAGGCGGCCTCGTGCCCTCCATGCGCGACTGGTTCGGACTCTTGAACGCAGGACATGCCATCTGCGCCATGGGGAACTCGGACTCTCATGATCATGGTTCCGGGACGGGCTATCCCCGAACCTACCTCCATGTCGGGGAGGATGATCCTGCGAACATCAGCGACGCGGATGTGGTCAACGCCATCAAGCAACAACGTGCATCGGTGGGCAAAGGACTCTTCACTCTCTTTCTGGTCGAGGACGCCGTCCGCATCGGGCATGCAGACCCCCTTTCACTCGACGAAGAAGGCAACGTCTCCTTTGATGTCGTGGTCCGCGGCCCCTCCTGGCTGGGACTGGATCGGGTCGAACTCTATGTGAACGGTCGCCCCATGTTCCTCATCGACGACGCCGAAGCCCAGACGCTCACGTTCGGAGAGGAAGGGGATCTCTGGGTGAACGCGTCCATCACCGAGGGGCCCTTTGAATGGCGCCGAACGGTCACGATGGCCCCCACGGAAGACACCTGGGTGGTCCTGCTGGCCCGGGGAACCGGCTCTGGGGAGCCCGTGTTCAGCGGCAGCTCCTTTGGATACACCAACCCGCTCTACATCAACGTACCGTGAGAGCAGTCGTCCTCATTGCGCTTCTGATTCCCGTGATCGCGTCCGCGCATGAACGTACCCATCCCAAACAGATCGACGTCCATCTGGATCCCCAGGGCATCACGCTCCGCGTCCATTTCAACGTGATGGCCGGACAGAAGGCCCGCGAAGCCCGAAGCGACTTCGACGCCAATCGAGACGGCCAGCTCGGCGCGACCGAAGCCGAAGCGCTTGTTCGTCGATTGACGACCTTCGCGACCCACGCCTTGCGAATTTCCGTGGAGGGCAAGGAGCTGCCGAGCCTCTCCCAGGAGGTGATCGCGCGACGGGGACTGAACGCTCCCCCGGGCGCAGGATCCGACCTCGGGATCACGTTGAAGATGCGCTACCCCTTCCCCTTCCCCGGGGAACCCACCCGCCTTCAACTTCGCGACTGGCACCCCGATCCGAAATGGGACGTGGCGGTCCGACTGCACGCGAAGGATCTCACCATTCAGCCCACCAGGGCTGCCGTGATGAATCGGGAGAAGCCCCTGGAACTGCTCGTGACACCTGTCCGCTGAAGCGGTCATCAGGAACCCGCGAGGGAAAGGATTCTTCACAGCACGAAGCGGTGGAGGAGCACGTCAGCGACACGCCACGGATTTGCGCTCGCCAAAGGTGCGGATGTCTTCCGGAAGACCGAACACCTGACGATGCACTGCGTTGAAGGCCGGAAATTGATGGGGAGAGGTTCGCGCTGCCCCACACAGAACCCGGTTCGCGACCACGAGTCGCCCCTGTCGCCGATGAATCTCGACGCGGGCGTCGATCGCATTCGCCGCAATTCCGGGCGGAACATCTGGGCGCGTTCCCAGGAGTTTCAAGAGTTCATCAGCCTCCTCAAGACGCCCCGTCGCGATCGCATGCACTGCTTTCAAATAGGTGTACCGCGGTGATCTTTGATTCTCCGCGGACGAGCGCTCCAGCGCTGCCGAGGCCTCCTCGAGCAAGCCCCGGAGCAAGAGCGTCCGAATCTCTCGAAGCCCCACCTCCCCGTCGACGACAGGCGGAGCTGCCGTGGGAGTTGCCGCATCGACCCGGGGCACGACCGCGTCACGCGGAAGCACCGGATCCATCGACTTCGAGAGCCCCTTCAGATGCTGGGCCAGAGGATGCCCGGGTCGGGCCACGAGCGCCGCGGCGAGCGCGGCATCGGCCCTCTTGCGATCTCCTCGAAGCAGATACAACCACCCCGACAGCACCTGTCCATGCACCCAGTCCTGGGAGTTGGCCATCATGCGCTGAATGGTGGCCTCCAGATTCCCAGAGGGTCGACGCGCGATGCCCTTCGAAGGTCTCCGAGCCAACGCGGTGGCTCGACGGGCCCAGGCCAATCGATCCCGAGGCCATCTCTCCACGTGGGAAACCAGGTGCTCCGTCGCCTGCTGCCGCGTCGACAGATCGCGCCGCAGATGATGAAACACCTGCCGGGACACATCGGGGTCCTTCGGATGCCGCGTCAACGCCTTCTTCGCCAACTCTGGGTTCGGGGTCCCGAGGAGCTCCGAAGTCAACAGCTGAACATGCAGGGCCCCCGGGGAGTCCAACGCGCAGGGTTCACTCGCCGTGCACGCCTTGCCCCCATTCATCAAGCCATGAGTCCGTGCCGCGTGATGCGCGCCCGGTCTTGCCATCAAAGCCGTGATCTCGGATGCCAGCACGACATCCTCTGCAGAGCGCTCCGCTGCGTCGTCAAGAGCCTTGGCGAGGCGCTCGCGCAGCGCTGGATCACTGGGGTCTCCCCGCATCCATTCCAACACCGAGCGAATCAACACGGGTCGGGAGCCCGCGTTCGGAGACTTCGACCATTCCTCCGCCAGCGCCTGCGCCTGTTCCGCTTCTCCGAGTCTCAGATGCGCGCGAATCGCGATCCCCTCTGCATCATGAGCCCTCTGATCTTCAGGGGCGACCGCTTCCAGTCGCTTCAACGCCGCCTCGGGGTCCTCGGACTCCATCCACGCCGCCATCGCCAGGCTGGATTCACTGCCAGAGAGCGGATCGTCTTCACAGGATTCCACCACCCCACGAATCGACGGATTCGGAGCCCGCCCCTCCGCCAGATCATCCAGAGTCATGCGAGCGACAACCGCGCATTTCTCCTGAAGGCTTTCCAGAATCTCCTCGAGGGATTCCGGAATTTCCCATCCCATCTTTGCATGCAAGGCGAGTTGCCTTCCCACACACTCCGGATCTCCAGGATTCATCTTCAGACACCGCTCGTAGCGCAAACTGGCGAGGTCCGGCTCCCCTGCCGCTTCAGCCGCCGCTCCCAGCATCGCCGCGGCCATCGCCGCTTCGGCGGGAGGGACATGGGATGCGCCCGGCTGCGACGCTTCAACCTGAGCCCCGGCACCGCCACTCCCCTCTGCAAAATGGTTGCCCCGGGTGCGCTCCAGGAAACCCTCGACCAACGACGCTCGCCGGGGGTCCTCTCCGGATTTCCGCCACATCTTCGCGAGTTCATTCGCCCTCCGAAGGGCCTCCTCGGTGGGACTTCGCCCCGAAAGTTCACGTTTCAAATACACAATCTGAGCGTGACGAAGCGCCTCCGGACTTCCGGTCGCCAACAGAATCGGAATGAGTTTCCCGCTCGCTTTTCGGGATTGGGCCAAAGAGGCCGCGCTCGCCATCATCTCCTGGAGGAGCTGCAACGCACGGAGATGCTCTCCATCCAGCTCGAGGGCTGCATTCAGGGATTCCTGCGCTTCGCCCCATCCCCCGGACTCCGCCTGGGCCGCGCCCAGAAGAGCGTGACGCAACGCGGAATCAGGACGGTTGGCCAACGCGGTCTTCGCCATGGCCAGGAGCTTCTCCGGAAGATGGCGAGCGACCCAGTCCCAAACGTGTTCGTAGAGTTTTTCGTCCTCTGGAGCATCCCGAAGGGCCTTCTCCACCAGCGCCAACGCCAACGCGATCTTCCCCTCCCGTCGCAACAATTCGGCCTTGGCCACGAGAAGTTCGGGAGCCCCCGGATGCTTCTCAAGGCCCTCCTGAAGAGCACTCCACGCCTCTCCAAGGTGGAGACTTGCGCTCTCCATGTCCCCCTCCTTG
>CAVOCR010000097.1:0-6804 GCA_963694245.1 Myxococcota bacterium | reverse complement strand
GTGACAAGGGCTTTACGATCAAGCAGAACGCGGATCTGGTGACGGAGAAGGAAAAACCCATCCCGAAAAGGTCGGTTTCGTCCGATGACGGGGCAGGTGAGTATGACTTTCCCCGATTGTACACCCAGCTGCGAAAGATCAAGTCGGCCTGGCCTGAAGAAAAAACCGTCAACATCACGGGGAATCCAAAGATCCCGTGGCATGTCGTGGCGCGCACCATTGATGCGTCCCGGTTGAAATTGACGGAAGCGAAGTACGATTCGATGAAGAATTACGCTTCGGCAGAAGTCATGGTCGACAAGAAGACGGGCGAACCCCTGGCGATGTTTGACCAGGTGGTCTTCGCAGTGACCGATTAGGTTAACGTGTCTGACTCCATGGGAGTCGGGGGCGACGCATAGGAAGGATGACGATGGATTCCGAACACCCCGAAGGCGAAGAAGGCTTCGTCAAGAAGAAGAAGAGTCAGAAGAAGTATGAGGTCGAAGAAGCGAAGGTGACCATCACCTCGCTGATGGACATCATGACCATTCTTCTTGTGTTCCTCATGGTCTCGATCACCAGTGATCCGCTCAACATTCAACAGAATGATGATCTGACCCTGGCGAAATCGACGGCGCAGACGAAGCCCAAGGATTCGATCCCGGTGACGATCAACAAGCGTGCGGTCCTTGCAGACCAGGCGCTGGTTGCGGAAGTCGCTTGCAAGCTTGGTGCGCAGCGCTGTCGGCAGGAGGACCGCGATCGACGCGTGGCGTGTCGCCAGCCCGGTGCTGTCTGCGATCCCGATGAGTTGAAGCGGTTGGATCAGATGTATTTCTACATCGAGGATCGCTTCAAGGAAGACGGAAGCGACAAGAGCTTCTTGATTGAGCCTCTTTTCAAGGAACTGGAGAAGCTGGTAAAACAGCAGAAACAGGAGAATGAGGCGCTGGGAAGGACGTTTGCAGGAACTGCAACGATGGTGTGTGACAAGGACATCCCGTTTCGTCTGCTGACTGAAGCGGTGTATTCAGCGGGTCGTGCGGGACTTTTTGATATTCGTTTTGCGATCATCAAGTCCGGCCAACGCTGATTTGGAAGTCAAGTTCCTGCGGGAACCTGTCGATACCTCTCCTGACGGCCATGCAATTTTGGGAAATCCCGGCATGGTCAGTTGATCTTAAAACCATCCCTCCCTGCGGATGACTTGGGTAGTTGACACGGGAATGGCGAACGAGAACGACGAGCGGATCCTACGTATAGGGGTCCTTCAGAGCGGAAAGATCGTCGAGGAGCGACTCCTGCGGAAGTCCTCTGACGTCTCCGTGGGGACGAGTTCCCGCAATACGTTCAGTCTTGCCTCCAGCGCTCTCCCGAGCCGCTTCAACGTCTTCAAGTTTGGACGGGGAGGCTACGCACTCCACTTTACCGAGAGCATGAAGGGACGGGTCTCCTCGGGGGACGGCGTTCTCGAACTCTCTGAGCTTCGGGATAGTCACAAGACCCGGCAGAAAGGGGGCGTCTGGCAATTTTCGCTGGATGGGGCCACCCGCGGCAAGATTGTCATTGGAGATGTGACCCTTCTCTTTCAGTTCGTTCGTCCTCCGCGTGTCGTTTCTCGCCCGCAGTTGCCTGCCTCGGTGAAGGGAAACTGGCTGAACCAACTCGACATGCCGCTCCTTGCAACCATCGCTCTTTCGATGGTTCTCCAGCTGGGTTCCGCGGGTGGCCTGCATTTCTGGTGGGAGCAGACTGGAAAGTACCAGACGCCCGTACGGTCCACGACGTCGCGAGCGTTGCGCTCGCTCATTGTGGAAGTGGAGAAGGTCGAGACCACAACGCCCGACGATTCGGAAGAAGAGAAGAAGGACGAGAAGAAGGACGAGAAAAAGGAAGACGATTCGGCACCAGAAAAGCCGGTGTGGACTCCCAAGGCAAAGCCCGCCAAGAAGAAGGAGCCTGCGCGGAAGCAGGCGACCAAGGTGAAAGAACTCAGCCTCGAGCAGCGTCGAGCGAAAGTTCGTCGCGCCTCCGCACTGCATTTTCTGTCGGCGAAAGGGGATGGGGATTCAGCCCTCCAGGACACGCTCAAGGCGGGCATCACTGCCAAGAACCTGGATGATGCATGGTCTACAACCGGTGTCGTCGTCGCACGCCCCGGAGAGGAGGCGGCATTCCGAGGCGGACCAAAGAAAGCCGACGACGCCGGCAACACCTATCGCTCCCTCGGCAAGGACGACATGAAGGGGCCGAAGGTCGGAAAGGTCAATACGGCTCGAAAGAACTCTGAGATGAAGGTCAAGGGCAAGGTCGGCATCAAGAAGGGCAAGGTCCTGGAAGGCAAGGCCGATGCATCTGGCGTCGCATCGGTCATCAAGCGTCGACAGAGCGCGATCCGGAAATGTTATGAGGAAGGACTCCGTGCGAATCCCAAGCTGTCTGGGAAGGTCTACATCAAATTCACCATTGGATCACGGGGAAGGGTCACGTCTTCCAGTGTGGACAAGGTGAAGGGGTCCGTCGGAAAGTCGGTGGGAGACTGCATCGCAAGGCGCCTGAAGGGCTGGAAGTTTCCCAAGCCCGAGGATGGTTCTGCGACGTTTCGATATCCCTTTGTGTTGACTCGAGCCAATTAGAGCGGGATGGATGTGCAATTCTTCGCGGGCTCGCGTGAAGAAAAAATTGATCAATGGTCAAAGAAGCGGCAACTACATCTCTGAACGCGCTTGAGCGCCCGGGAAGAGAGCAGGTGAATCTGGTGATTGAGAACGTGAAAACTGGAGCAACGAGAATCCTTGGAGCCGCCTGGCTGCTTGCGGCATTGTGCGCTCCGACGCCGCTGTGGGCTGTTCCAGTGGATGTTTCCGATGCACAGGGTCACGTCGATGAGATGAATGAAACCATCCAGAGTGCGTTTGACCAGCTCGAGGGTGCGCGCTCGGAAGAAGACATTCAGCGTGTGAACTGCATCTCGGACGGCGTGACTGTGATGCGTGGCCTCTTGAAAATCGCGGAAGAGAACATGCTGAGTCTTCGCGAGTTCAATGCACGTGGGGACGCCAAGAGCGCCGGGCATTCAGCGATGAAGATCGCCATCGCCCACAAGAAATTCGGGGAACTCGATTCTCAGGTGCGCAGTTGTGGTGGACCTGATCTCGGCGGTACAGTCGATGGACGTCCCGACATTGAGAAGATTCTCGATGATGACCTGCCCACATTGGATCCAGTGCTGGGACTGAAAGATACCGAACTGTTTTTGGAGCGTCCTCCTTCCGCTAGTCAGTTCTTCTAGGCCCCCCGGAGCTCCATGCTTGGCCCCCGAGATCTTCGCGCACCTTTTCCATTGGCATTGATGGCCTCATTGGTCATGTGCGCGGTGATGCTTCTGGGTTCCTCTTCTGCCTCTGCACAGCTCACGAATCCGGATACGTCGATCGCGCGAGGAATCACGGCCGGAGATTTCAAGATCTGGCCATGGCTGACGATTGAGGCGGGCTACGACAGCAATGTGTTCTATCTCTCGGAAGACGATCCCCAGGCCGATACGGAGGATGGTGTACAGGCCGCTCCGATTCTCCGCGTGAATCCGGGGATTCGTTTCGAGAATCCGAATTATCGGGATGTGCACCTTCGGATGGAGTTCTCTGGGGGCTGGCGTCAGTACTTTTCGGACGACAAGGCGGTCGACACTCAAAGCGATTTCATGGCGGACGCAGATCTGCTGGCTCGTTTCTTTCCGCGGAGCATGGTGGGATTCGATGTGTTTGATGCGTTCACGCATCGGCTCGACACCCCCAATTTCTCCTCCAACCAATCGCTCAGTCGAATCGTCAACCGTGCTGGGGGCCGCATATCGCTCCATCCGGGGGGCGTGGATGGCAATCGGGCGATCGACGTCTCTCTGGAGTACGCCTACGATCTCGAGCGTTTCACCGATTTCGAGACATTGGACCGGGACATGCATCGCTTCAAGCTGTTGGGCAGCTGGAAGTTCTACCCCAAGACGGCCTTCATCCTGGATGCGACGCTTGGAATCCGTTCCTGGGTGACCCCCGATGAGGCCTATGGACGGGTTGATTCCATGCCTGTCCGGGTTCGTGCCGGGATTCAGGGCGCTGTGACTCGCCGCATCGATCTCGTGATGAAAGCGGGATGGGGTCAGGGGCTCTACGAGTCCGGCGAGGACTTTGGTTCTTTGATCGGGGACGTGCGCGTTCAGTGGCGCCCGCGTCGAACGTCGACGCTGGGAGTTGGCTATCGGCGCAATTTCGTGGACTCGTTCTATGGCTCCTTCTACCGCTTCGATGCGTTTGAAGTGGATGCGAAGCAGCGACTCTGGGATCGTCTCGAAGTGGGAGGGTCACTCGGCTACCATCTTCTGGATTACGCAGACTTCGTTCCAGAGCAGGCGCAGGACCCCCAGTTCACCTCGGTGAGTGTCAACGAACCTGAGCGGGTTGAGCACGCGCTTGTGGGGAGTGTACGGGTCGCGCTCGACGTCGCACGTTTCCTTTCGCTGGAAGCGACCTATAGTTATCGTCAGGTTTTCAGCGACTTCTTGAGCGAAGGAACCACCGCCGGGGGACAGGTCACTGTCTTTGACGCGGGGGGCTACACTCGTCACGCCATTCTCGGAGGCGTGCGCATTCAGTATTGAGCGGGAAGGGGACCATGCATCATTGGAAGGTTCTGTTGAGCCTGGTTCTCCTGATGGCGTCCGCATGCGCTCCTACCGCGTCGTCTTTTCAGCACTCGCCAGAGTCCATCGCCATGGAGGATGCTCTCAAAGCATCCGCAGGAAGTCTTGGGCCGGGCGATGTGTTCGAAGTTCGCGTCTACAACGAGTCCAGCTTGACGGGGGTGTACCGGGTCACGCCCGAGGGAACGATCGACTTCCCACTGGTCGGCGCTGTCCAGGTGATAGGGCTTTCTCCGAATGCGGTCGAGAAGGCGATTCGGGGCGCGCTGCAGAAGGGCTTCATCCGTAATCCGCATGTCACGGTCTATGTGAAGGAGTACAACTCCAAGAAGATCTTCGTCCTCGGAGAGGTCCATCGTCCCGGGACGTTTGTCTTTCAGGACAACATGACGGTGGTACAGGCGGTCACCATGGCGGGCGGTTTTCGACCTACCGCGTTCAAGGATGGAACGATCGTGACGCGAATAGCGCAGGGAAAGGAGAGGAGAATTCCAGTCCCGGTAGCCTCCATCAGCAGTGGGCGGGCGGCCAATTTCTCCCTCTTGCCCGGTGACATCATCTTCGTGCCGGAGAGTCTCCTGTAACGAACGAGAGGCCTGAAGGCCTGGAGGACGATGAGCTATTATTACCAGGGACCTCGTGAAGTCGGGAATGAGCAGGAGCCCTTCGAACTGAAGCGCAGTCTGCGGATTCTCGCGAAGCGTAAATGGTTGGCGCTCGCGTTCTTCCTCGCGGTGATGCTCGCGGTCCTGGTCTACACCAAACGTCAGCAGCCGATATTCGAAGCGCGGGTCATCGTGCTCATTGAGCGGACCCCGCCTCGGGTGTTGACCGGTACGGCTGAGGTGGTGGAACTGGGTTCCAATAATTATTGGAGCAACAAGGAGTACTACCAGACCCAGTACAGCATCATTCGAAGTCAGGAAATCAGCATTCGCGTCGTGGAGCGGCTGGGTCTGCAACATGACCCGCGCCTGCTCAAATCCATTGGTGCCGGGGACCCGGATGTGCCCCTTCAATACTCGGAGGTGGATGCGATCGCGGAGCTCCTGTCCTCTCGAATCAGTGTTCGACCAGTGAAGGATTCGATGCTGGTGGAGATCATGATCGAGGATGAGGACCCGGTGTTTGCGGCGGAGATCGTCAACGCGATCGCTCAGGCCTACCGGGACTACAACCTGGACCACAAGCACAAGGCGGTGGCAGAGGCAGATCGTGAGCTGGAAGAGCTGGTCACGGAGAGCGTGAAGCTCAAGGAAGCGGCAGAGGCGGCCGTGATTGGCTTTGAAAGCACCGAGAGCGTGGGAACGATCGCGAACAAGCGCAAGGTGATCGATCAGACGCTCTTGAGTGGAGAAATTGAATTGGATGCTCTGCGTCGTGGTCTGGACGAAGCCCAGGCGCGATTGAGCACTCTGCGGCGTTACCGGGGGAGCCAGGATCTCTTCTCTGTCGCTGCGCCAGAAGTGATGGCGAACGTCTATGTACAGCAATTGAAGAGGGAGCATGTCCAGTTGGAAGGAGAGCGTGCGCGACTCTCCACCCGATATCTGGACCGGCATCCGGAGATCCTGGCGCTTCAGGACCGGATGCGTGTAGTGGAGGAGAAGGCACGTCTTGAAATCCAGAACATCGTCAAGGCCGCGTCCATTGATGTCGAAAAGCTGCAACATCGCAAGCGCAACCTCTCGAATCGCCTGGAAGACTCGCGGAGCGCTGATCTTGCGCTGGCGGACCGCCATCTCGCCCACGATCGTCTCACAGCGAAACGCAATCAAGCCCGTGAATCGTTCCGCAAGCTCAACAAACGCCTGATGGAAACGCGGATGACCGGGAAAATCCATGTGAACAACGTGGACATTCTGGACATGGCGCGTGTTCCCAGGTCGCCGGTACGACCCAATGTTCGGATGAACCTTCTTCTCGGCTTCATCCTCGGCGTGATGGGCGGAGTGGCGCTCGCGTTCTTCATTGAGTTCATGGACAACACGGTCAAGAGCCGAGAGGACATTGAAGAGCACATCGGCCTGGCTTTTCTGGGACTCGTGCCCACGCTGAGAGATGACAAGCGAGCCCGCAGAGAGGAGGAGGAGTACGAGGGCAAGAAGGAGCTGTTCGTCCAT
>CAVOCR010000096.1:0-6805 GCA_963694245.1 Myxococcota bacterium | reverse complement strand
CCCGAGAAGAGATGCCGCCCCCTCCGGAGAAGGCATGCCGTCGCCAGTGCCGCGGCGGCCGCGAACTGGCCCAGGATCACTCCCATCACCCCCATGTCCAGCACGACGACCAGGGTGATGGTCGTGGCGACATTGATCAGGAATTGCACGATGGATGTGCCCACGAATCGCCAGGGTTTCCGAGCCAGCTGGTGGGTTCTCAGATAAAAGGAGACCAGAGGCAGGAGCACACCCGTGGTGCAGGCGATGCGCAGCAGGTCCTCTCCGCCCTCGAAGGAAAAGGCCGCGGACGCGATTTCGGGGGCGAACCATTGGACGCCCACCGCGATGACAGCGCCGCTTCCGATCAGGAGGTGGAGGACCGTTCCCAGAAGCTTTGAGCGCTCCTCCTCGGAGTCGTAATGGTGGTAATAGCGGAAGAGTCCGCTCACGATGCCCAGCTCCGTGCTCAGCACGATGAGGCTCTGGCCGACCATGATCAGGCTGAGCGCTCCATAGTCCGAGGGCGTCAGATAACGGGTGTAGAGTGGAAGCAGAAGAAAGGAGATGAACTGGGTCAACAGCGTGCCAAGGCTGTAGATCAGGGTCGTGGAAAAGATTTCTCGAGCCTTTCCGGGCACGGCCATCTCGGGGTTGGAGAGGCTAACCGGATACACCACAAGAGGTGTCCAGGACAAGCGGTGAGGCCTTGACAGACGGCCCTCGCCTTTCTATTTTTCACTCCTTGAATGCATGACCGTGAGGAATTGAGATGCCCACCTACGATTACGCCTGTTCCGCGTGCGAAAGTGAATTTACCGTCGAAAAGGCGATCACGGACGATTCGAAGTCACCGTGTCCTCGATGTGAATCGGAAGAGACGCGCCGACAGATCTCACGGACCTCCTTCGTGTTGAAGGGAGGGGGCTGGTATGACGATGGCTATGGTTCCACCCCGAGCCCGAGCCCGAGCCCGAGCCCGAGCCCGAGCCCGAGCCCGAGCGCCGCGAGCGCGACGACGTCTGATTCCACGAGCAGTGACGATTGAGTCCATGAACACGGAGGTCTCGCAGTGATCATTGGTCTGACAGGGCGGATGGCGGCAGGCAAGGGGACGGTCGCTGACCTTCTCAAGGCACGGGGATTCTCCTATCACAGCCTCAGCGACGTGATCCGATCGGTGGCGCAGGAGCGCGGGCTGGAGTCCAGTCGTGCGAATTTGACGGTGATTGGGAACGAACTGCGCGGGGAAGGGGGGCCCTCCGTCCTCGCGGACCGGGTACTCGGTTGGCTCGAAGAGGGATCGGATTACGTGATTGATTCGGTTCGCAATCCGGCCGAGGTCGACGCTCTCGCCCGTGGACGCGCCGATTTTGTCATGGTGTGTGTGGACGCGCCGGCGGCGGTTCGTTTCGAACGTCTGACAGCGCGGGGACGCCTGGGAGATGTCCAGACTCTCGAGGAGTTTGAAGCCCAGGAGGCTCAGGAGCTTCACACGGACGACCCCACTACGCAGCAGCTCCTCGCGACGGAGGCGAAGGCGAGCCATCGGATCGACAATTCAGGGGAGATCGCAGAGCTTCAGCAAGCCGTTCAACGGTTGATCGACACGCTCTCCTGATTCCTCCCTGCATCCTCGGATGCCTTTCTGGGCATCACCATGCTGTCTCCAGGATGCTGGGCGTCGGCTGGAGGAGGGCTCTCCGGGTTTCATCGTCGTGAATGTCGCGGTCGTGCGGCGTCGTGGGCAGGGGGTCTGGCCTCACGGGGCGCGGGTAGAAATCCAGTCTTCTGCAGAGGTGCAGAGGACCTGCGAAGCCTCGCTCCTTGCGGCGCGTCTTCAGGAGGCCGAGACCGTCTCGGAGCGTCGCCTCCACCAATAGAGAGGGACGCCGACGGCGAGCGCGGCGAGCCCCGTGAGGAGCTTGTTGGGCGCAGTGTTCGCCAGCAGCCAGCAGCACAGTCCGATGGTGAGCATGGGAAGGGTCGGCCCGAAGGGGAGTCGGAATCCATCGGGCTCTTCGTTGTCTTGTCTGCGGAGCACGATGGCGGCCAGGCATGTGGGAATGTATTGAACGAAGCGGGCGATCACGGAGAGCGTGGCCAGCTCCTTGAATGTTCCAGTGAGCGTCAGGAGCGCCGCGAGCCCAAAGGTCAGCACCACGGAGACCCAGGGGACCCCTGTTCGGGGGTGGACGCGGGCGATGAACTTCGGGAGGTCTCCCCGATCCGCCATCGCGAAAAATCGCCGTGGACTCACGAGTGCGGCTCCTGCGTTGGTCCCAAAGACCGAGATCACGATGCCTGCGGCCACGAGAGTGCCACCCACGGGTCCGAGGACACCCATCGCGGCGGCCGATACGGGATTTTCGTGCCCTGCCAGTGATGGGAGCGTCCCGATCGACACCGCGAGAACACATGCGTAGACCAGGGTCACGAGGGTCATGACCGCGAGCATCGCCAGAGGGACGTTCTTTCGGGGATTGGTCATTTCTCCCGCGGGAACCACCAGGGTTTCAAACCCCACGAACGCATAGAGAACGAGCATGGTGGTCTCTGCCAGTGCATCCCAGCCATGCGGTGCGAAGGGTGTGAAGAGGGTTGCGTCGATCTGAGTCGCTCCCACGAACACGAAGAGCAGAAGCGGAATGAGCTTTGCGACCGAGAGGACCGTGGACAGGAGCGCCCCCTGGCGCGCACCCACGAGGTTGATGCCAGTGAGGATCGCCATGACGGAGATGGCGGTGACGGGCTGTGCCCAGCCTGACGCCACTTCTGGAATGAAGTGCCCGAGAACCACCGTGAGGCCATTGGCGAGCGCCGCCCAGGCGATGACGGCCACACAACAGGTCATCCAGCCCACTTCGAATCCCACGAACTCTCCAAAGGCCTCTCGAGCATATACGTAGGCCCCGCCGGTGGAGGTGAACCGGGAACCCACCTCCGCAAAGCAGAGAGCGATGAGGAAGGAGACTGCACCCGCCAGGAGGACAGCGCTCAGAGCAGCGGGCCCGAGGCGAGCGGCGGCGAGACCGGGGAGAAGGAAAATCCCCTGACCGATCACGCCATTGATGCCGAGGGCGATCACGTCCGGGAGACCCAGTGTTCGTTGGAGTGATGTGTTTCCGTTGTCGCTCATGAGACGAGGTTATCACGGGAACGCTGTATCCGTCGTGGAAGGGACGTCTGGGATCGTGCCCTTGAAATGGTGTACAAAGGGGAGGGCGCTCGCCACCAGGCAGGCGGGCGCGCTGTGAATGATCCTGAGGAGAAGGCATGCAGTGGTCGGGTTCGAAAGTGGGGGTCGCGCTCCTCCTGTTGGGGATGGGATGCGTCGAGTCCGCGCCGACCGATTCTTCGATCTCGGAGACGGGACAGGAACTCGATGTGGTCGAGGGCGTCGCGCTGGACCCAGCGCCGGCGGTGCTGCCCCGTTTGACGTCCGAGCAGTATCACCGTGCCATTCATGACCTGTTTGGTTCCGAGGTGATTCCTCCGAGTGGTCTGGAGCCGGACTCCGACCAGGGCGGCATGATCTCCGTCGGGACGGCGATCTCCAGCGTCTCGCCCCTGGGCGCGGAACAATACGCAAAGGGCGCGGCAGCGGTCGCGGAACAGGTGCTCGCGACCCCCGAGTCCCGGGCGGCCTTTCTGCCCTGTGTTCCTTCCGGAACCGTGGATGCAGACTGCGCAAGACAGGCCATCGATGCATGGGGGCTGCGCATCTGGCGTCGCCCACTGACCGGGGCGGAGGTGGATGCACACGTCGCAATCGCCACGGTCTCGATGGAGACGCTCGGAGACTTTCATCAGGGCCTCTCGTACGCGCTCTCCGCGCTCCTGCAATCTCCGCATTTCCTCTATCGCCACATGGAGGGCGAAGCCGTGGAGGGAGATTCGGGAATTCGGAGGTACACCAGCTGGGAGATGGCATCCCGGTTGAGCTTCTTTCTCTGGAACACGATCCCCGACGACCTTCTTCTGGAAGCAGCAGCATCGAATGCGCTGGTCACGGACGAGGGACTGGCGGAACAGGTGAGCCGGATGATGGGGGATGAACGAAGCGGCGGTGCGGTCGCCAACTTCTTCTCGGAGTGGCTCCATCTCTACAAGTTGAAGGGACTCACGAAGGATCCCACCGTCTTCAAGCACTACAGCGCGGACCTTGGTGAATCGGCACGCGAGGAGACTCTTCGGGGGGTTGAACATCTGGTCTTTCAGGAGGATGCGGACATTCGCACCCTCTTCACGACCCGGCGCACCTGGGTGAACAAACGCCTGGCCGCGATCTACAACATCCCGGCGGTGACTTCGGAGGGGTTCGGTGAGGTGATGCTGCCCCTCGAAGGACAGCGCGCCGGCTTCTTCGGTCAGGTCAGTTTCCTGGGGCTGCATGCCCACCCGGTGAGTTCTTCCCCGACGCTTCGGGGAGTGTTCGTTCGCGAGGAGCTTCTCTGTCAATCGGTGCCTTCGCCTCCCGCGGACACCAACACGGCCATCCCCGAGCCTTCTCCGGACGCCATCACGTTGAAGGACCGCCTTCAGGAACACATGACGAACCCCTCGTGCGCGGGGTGTCACGCTTTCACGGATCCCATCGGCTTCGGTCTGGAGAGCTTCGACGGAATCGGGCGCTACCGGATCCTCGACAATGGAGGGGCGATCGACCCGTCTGGCTCCCTCGATGAGGTCGAGTTTGCAGACGCGATCGAGTTGATGGAGGGGGTCGCGAATCACCCTGAATTCCCCGCGTGCTTCGTGGAGAAGCTCTATGCCTACGCCAACTCCCGTGGGCCCACGCCGGGAGAAGCGGCTCTTCTCGCTCAGTTGACGGACACGTTCATCACGGGAGGACACCGGGTCCTCCCTCTGATGGAGGCGATTGTCATGAGTCCCGGATTTCGCCAGTTGCAGGAGACCACTCCATGAAACTGAACCGACGCACTCTGCTCCGAGGAATGCTCGGAGGCGCTGTCATCGGGGTGGGACTGCCCCCCCTCGAGATCTTCATGAATGTGCATGGAACCAGCTACGCGGGGGAGACCGCGGATGGATTCCCGAGGCGATTCTGTCTCTTCTCCTGGGGCAATGGAATGTTGCCGGATCGATGGGTCCCCGCGAGCGAGGGCGAGGGAGACGCGTGGGAACTCTCGGACCAGCTGATGCCGCTCGCTGCCTTCAAATCTGATCTTGCGGTCATCACCGGCATGCGCGTGGGTGTCCCCAACATCGAGCCTCATCATGCCACCGCTGCGGGCATGTTGACGGGGATGCGCATCCTCAAGGAAGGGGATGACTGGACCTTCGCGGGACCCACCATCGATCAGGTCATCGCTTCTGAAATCGGGAAGGAGAGTCTCTACAAGTCCATCGAGTTTGGGGCAAAGCCCGGAGATGGCCTCTCCTTCAACGGTCCCCACAGTCGGAACCCCCCGGAGCAGAGCCCGCTGGCGCTTTTCGACCGGCTCTTTGGATCGGGGTTCTCATTGCCGGGAGAAGAGGGCGTGGTGGACCCAACGCTTGCGCTGCGTCGAAGCATTCTGGATGTGGTCATGGAGGACATGAAGGCGGTTCAGAAGGCGGTTGGCGCGGCGGACAAGGCGCGATTGGAGCAGCATCTGGATGGCATTCGTGATCTCGAAAAACGACTCGCCAAGCTCCAGGAGGATCCACCGAATCTCGCGGCGTGTGAGTACCCCCCGACCCCGGAGGATGAGTACCCGAACATCGAGGGTCGCCCGCAGTTCCAGGAGAAGAACAAGGCGTTCGCCGACATCAGCGCGATGGCGCTCGCATGCGATCAAACCCGGGTGTTCTCGAACATGTTCACGAAGCCGCTGACCAATTCGCTCTTTCAAGAGGTCAGCGCTGGACACCACCAGCTGACTCATGATGAGCCTGGAGAGCAACCCCAGGTGCACCAGATCACGATTCAATGCATGGAGGCGTTTGCGGCCCAGTTGGAGTCCCTGGCGGCGATCGAAGAGGGTGATGGACGATTGCTCGACCACTGTCTTGTGTTTGCCACTTCGGATGTGTCGCAGGCGAAGCTGCATTCCGGGGACGATTTCCCCATCCTGATCGCGGGAGGGGCCGGCGGGACCCTCAAGCGCGACATCCACTATCGATCCCCCTCGGGAGAGAACGCCAGCAAGGTGCTTCTGACCATGTGTCGGGCGATGGGAGTGGATCTGCCCGAGTTTGGTTCCGATGAGGGGCATGTGACCGTGGGTCTCCCCGAGATTGAGGTGTAACGATGAGAGTGCTGGGTGCGTTCATGGTGCTGACAGGGACCCTGGCGGGGCTTGCCTGCGATTCCGGAGGGCAGGACATCGGCATGGCCGATTCCACATCCTCTGAGGATGTGATGGAGGAGACGGATTGGCTCGGAATTTCGGGTCCCGAGGACGCAGGTCTTTCCGGCCCCGAGCCCTGGGTCTCGGTGATGGACACGCTCTCGTTCACCTCCCTCGTGAAGGATGGCATCGCACCGGGCTTCAATGTCGACGGGGTCGTGTCGGAGGAGGGGGAACCGGAATCCTGCGGCCACGGTGACTTCACGTCTCCAGACGGTGTCGAGGGAATCGACAATCAACTCGCGATGATCACGCCCTTGCTGGATCTCGTGGGACTCGGCGCGGTCCACGGGCTCATCCAGAGCTCCATCGAGCAGGGGGGACTGCTCCTGGTCCTGGAGCTCGAGGGACTCGACGATGTGGAGAATGATGACGAGGTGGCGGTGACGATGCGCTTCGGCGCGGGGACGCCGCTTCTCGGAACCGATGGGCAGCTGCTCAGCGGTCAGACCTATCAGGTCCATGCGAAC